>NZ_QMIN01000098.1:71593-76054 GCF_003287795.1 Actinomyces sp. Z5 | reverse complement strand
CGTTTCACGACCCCGGGGAGGTCGTGAAACGCACCCCAAGGTCGTAAACCGTCAACCGTCGGCGGAGACTTGGGAGGCGGTGGTACTTACGGCGGTGGCCGGTACGGGCAGGCCCGCGCACAAGGGCGATCAGGTAGATCCCGCCCGCAAAACTCGTCAAGCGTAGGAGGCAATAATGCGCCGGGATGCGGCGTCGATGGTGAGCGTGCCGCCGTGGGGGAGGATCCACTGGGGTCGAGTATGACCGAAGGGGACGCCTATGCAGACCGGTGCCTGCGTGTTGTAGTGCCGGATGACCTCAAGCGCGCCCTGGGCCTGCTCCTGCCGGTACTGCGCACGCGCCCGGGCGTCAGGAGAGGTCTGGGGACTGGAAGCGGGCGGTCGGGCTAGCAGGATGGCGGCCACGGCTTCGAGCACTCCCCGTTCCCCCAGAGAGCGCAGCATGCCCGCGACCAATTCCCGACCGGGGAGTATCTCAGAGGTTTCCAGCATCAGCACACAGCCATCAAGGGCAGTGGCATCGGCATGGATACGCCCCGCGGCGAGGCCGAGCACCAGCACCTCCAAGCATCCGCCCCAGCCGGGGCCGCTGACTGTTGCGGAAGGCCCGTCCCAAAGCCACGGCTCGGTCTGCTCGCGGACTCCGTATTCGTGCAGTGCTCGCGGATCGGCCCAGTCCTTGCCGAAGTCCTCCGAGTATCCCGGCTCGGTGACTTCCAGAGCCTCACCCGTCAGCAGTGCGGCGCGCAGCGAGGCACTATGAATGGCGTCGACCTCGGGCCCGGGGCCCAGGTGAACCTGGGTGGCGCCGCCGTGGAAGCTGCACACGCCGTGCTGCCACAGCCACTGGTGCAGGTTGGTGTTATCGGAGTAGCCGAGCACCGGCTTGGGGTCATTCAGTACGGGCTCGGCGTCAAGGAGTGGCAGAACCGTCATCTCATCGTCACCGCCCGCGGTGGCGATAATCGCGCGAATGCTCGGATCGGAGAAGGCCGCATTCAGATCGTCGGCGCGCTCACGTGCGCCGGCTCCGAGACGACGGGTCGTGGGAAACTCCACCGGCACCAGACCGGTTATGGCCTGAAGCCGCTCCAAGGCCTGTTCATGCACTGCGGGGCCGATCGCGGGCACCGCCAGCGACGGCGACAGTACCGCGATCCTGTCGCCCGCCTTGGCCTTACTGGGCCGGGTCAATACATCCATGCCTTCGCACCATAGCCGGACGGGTACAGGGCTGGAAAGGCCCTCGGGGAGGTCCCTGACGGGTCCCTGAATCCGCGGCGTGTCGTCCCTGGTTATCGTCGCAGCCCCTGGAGTCGGTGACTTGCGCCACTTAACGTGATCGGTATGAGCCCACGCGAGATCACCGGGACGGAAGCCAATACGGAACCGAAGTTGGAGGCGCGAACGAGCCGACCGGGCCCGGGCGGCGCCGCGGCACGGGTGGCGATCGCCATCGTGGTCATGGTGCTGAGCGCCACGGTACCAACGCTCATCATGGCCATACCTGGAGTGCAGGCACTGCTGGACGGAAAAGTCTTCGGCCGGAGCAGCGCAGGGTTGCTGGTGGTTTGTCTGGCGGTGCTCGTGATCATGTCCTTGGCGACGGCGTGCGCCTACCAGTGCACTAGGTTGCTGATCACTCGCCTGGACCACGCGCGTCTCTCAGATCTGGCAATGCGCCCGAGTCCGCGTGCACTGGCCTGGTGCCTGGGCATGATCGCCGTCGCCTTCGCGATCATGCCGATGGCCGGAGCCGTAGGCGAAGCGCTCGGCATCCCCCGAGTGGAGCCCGCCATGCCGGGCGACACGTGGTGGTCCGCGATCCTGATCCAGATCGCTCTGGGGTTCTTCCTGCAGGGGATCCCTGAGGAACTGGTGTGGCGTGGTTGGTTGTTCCGCTCACTCGGCTCCACCCGGACGGCGGCGGCCATATCGCTACTCGCCTTCACCGTCATGCACTTGATCTCTCAGGGCGGTCAGGAGGGGTGGGGCGAGCGCGTCATTTACCTGGCCATGCCCTTCGGCTTTGGAGCGGCAGCGATGGCGGCACGCTGGGTCTCGGGCTCGACCTGGGCGGCCGTAGGCGCGCACGGCGGATTTCACCTGTCGAATCTTTTGGCGGTGAGTACCGGCGTTCCCGTTGACGAGCCAGTCACCTGGATTGTCGTTGGCTGTCTGTGGTTGGTCGCAGGGGTGATCGTGCTGCTACTTCACCAGGCGCGCGCCGGTCGCACGTACGGTGCGGTTGAGGCCCGAGGTGCGCAGGCGAGCATCAGGCCGGGCGATCTCTGAACGGTAGTCATCCGCATGGTCCCTGGTCGCGGGTGCATGGGGGCGGCCGGGCTGATGTGCTTCGGGCCGCGACCCGACCGGGCACACGTGCACGGCGTCACTGGCCCGCGCCGTCGTCGTCGGCCCGCGGCTCCCGTAGGCTGGGTGATGGTGTGCGCCGACGACGCGATCCGCACCCCGGCGCGGCCGGGGAGCGTCGTCGTCGGGGCACGAGCGAATCCGAGAAACCCCTTTTGAAAGGCGTATCAGACCTGTGGCTGAATTCATCTACCAGATGATCAAGGCGCGCAAGGCGCACGGTGACAAGGTCATCCTGGATGATGTCACCATGGCTTTCCTCCCGGGAGCCAAGATCGGCATGGTTGGCCCCAACGGTGCCGGCAAGTCCTCGATCCTGAAGATCATGGCCGGCATCGACCAGCCCTCCAACGGCGAGGCCCGGTTGTCGCCGGGCTACAGCGTCGGCATCCTGCTGCAGGAGCCGCCGCTGAACGAGGACAAGACCGTGCTCGGCAACGTGGAGGAGGGCGTGGCCGAGCTCAAGGGCAAGCTCGACCGGTTCAACGAGATCTCCGCCGCCATGGCCGACCCCGACGCCGACTTCGACGCGCTCATGGCCGAGATGGGGACCCTGCAGGACGAGCTCGACGCCGCCAATGCCTGGGACCTCGACTCGCAGCTGGAGCAGGCGATGGACGCCCTGCGCTGCCCGCCGCCGGACGCCGAGGTGAAGAACCTGTCCGGTGGTGAGCGCCGCCGCGTCGCCCTGTGCAAGCTGCTGCTGGAGGCGCCCGACCTGCTGCTGCTGGACGAGCCCACGAACCACCTCGACGCCGAGTCCGTGCTCTGGCTCGAGCAGCACCTGAAGACCTACAAGGGCGCCGTCATCGCCGTCACCCACGACCGGTACTTCCTGGACCACGTGGCCGAGTGGATCGCCGAGGTCGACCGCGGGCACCTCTACCCCTACGAGGGCAACTACTCCACCTACCTGGAGACCAAGGAGAAGCGCCTGGAAATCCAGGGCAAGAAGGACGCCAAGCTCGCCAAGCGTCTGAAGGACGAGCTGGAGTGGGTGCGCTCCTCCGCGCGCGGTCGCCAGGCCAAGTCCAAGGCGCGTCTGGCCCGCTATGAGGAGATGGCCGCGGAGGCCGAGCGCACCCGCAAGCTCGACTTCGAGGAGATTCAGATTCCGCCGGGCCCGCGCCTGGGTAACCAGGTTCTGGAGGCCACCAACCTCAAGAAGGGTTTCGATGGTCGTACGCTGATCGACAACCTGTCCTTCACGCTGCCGCGCAACGGCATCGTCGGCATCGTGGGCCCGAACGGGGTCGGCAAGACCACCCTGTTCAAGACGATTGTGGGCCTGGAGCCGCTCGACGGCGGGGAGCTCAAGATCGGCAAGACGGTCAAGCTGTCCTACGTGGAC
This sequence comes from Actinomyces sp. Z5, assembly GCF_003287795.1. Classification (NCBI taxonomy): domain Bacteria; kingdom Bacillati; phylum Actinomycetota; class Actinomycetes; order Actinomycetales; family Actinomycetaceae; genus Actinomyces; species Actinomyces sp. Z5. The sequence goes on along the minus strand of NZ_QMIN01000098.1, from coordinate 72,330 downwards.
CAGAACCGCGCCGGAATCGACCCGAAGAAGACCCTGTGGGAGGTCGTCTCCGACGGGCTGGACTACATCCAGGTCGGCCAGGTGGAGATGCCCTCGCGCGCCTACGTGGCCTCCTTCGGCTTCAAGGGCGCCGACCAGCAGAAGCCGGCCGGGGTACTGTCCGGTGGTGAGCGCAACCGTCTGAACCTGGCGCTCACGCTGAAGCAGGGCGGCAACCTGATCCTGCTGGACGAGCCGACCAACGACCTCGACGTCGAGACGCTGTCCTCACTGGAGAACGCGCTGCTGAACTTCGCGGGCTGCTCGGTGGTCATCACCCACGACCGCTGGTTCCTGGACCGTGTGGCCACCCACATCCTGGCCTGGGAGGGCACCGAGGAGAACCCGGCCTCCTGGTACTGGTTCGAGGGGAACTTCGCCTCCTATGAGGAGAACAAGGTCCAGCGCCTGGGCGCCGAGGCCGCCCGCCCCCACCGCGTCACCTACAGGAAGCTCACGCGCGACTGAGCCGAGTCAAGCCGAGCTTGCTCGAGCTTGCGAGGCGATGGAGTCGCGTTGGTTGCGGGGCGAACACGCGCGACTGAGCCGATGCGACACTTTGTGCCCTGTTACGACGTTTTGCACCCTGGTGTGCAGCGTTTTGCCGCACACCAGGGTGCAAAAGCTCGTAGTAGACGCTCGCGAGGGAATAACGCGGGAAGGGGAAGGCGGCCTGAGCCCGTCTCCGTCTCCCCGCA
>NZ_QMIN01000098.1:67550-71296 GCF_003287795.1 Actinomyces sp. Z5 | reverse complement strand
GGCCCCGGATCGTTGAGATCCGGGGCCCCACCCGTTTCGCTGCCGGGCCGAAGCTCAGCTGGGCAGGCGGACGATCGGCGTCACTCGCGAGCACGGGCGCGCTGGAGTGCGACCGCGCCGGCGATCAGCAGTGAGCCTGCGCCGAGTACGAGCACCAGGCTGTTGGCGCCGGTGCGGGCCAGTGAGCGGTGCGGCGACGGCGTAGAGGAGGTGGTGACGACCACGCGGCTTGTGCTGGGGGTCGCCGAGGCGGTTGCAGCCGGGCTCTCCGACTCGCTCGGGGTCGCGGAGGGCGACTCGGAAGGAGTGGCGGACTCGGTCGGCGTGGGCGACTCGCTCGGGGTCGCGGAGGGAGCAGGAGACTCGCTCGGAGTCGGGACGACCGGCACGTTGCCGCTGGCGGAGCCGCCGCCGTTGCGGAGGATCACTTCGGTCTCACGCTCCAAGGTGTTGCTGCCGAAGACCAACGAGGCGGTGTCCGTCCACGGGCCGGCGCCGCGGAAGTTCATGGGCAGGGTGATTCGGGCGAACTGTCCCGCGGGAATTACGACCGTTCCACTGATGGTCTTGTCGGTGCAGCTGGTGACGTTCACCTGCGCGGCGGTGCCGCCGGTGGGGTCCCCCCACTCGTTGCGTCCCGTGTACGAGTGGGCGGTGGCGCTGCAGGTGAAGGTCTGGTCGGGTGAGGTGAGCTCATCACTCCAATTCAGCGTCACGGAGTCGGCTCCGGCGGCCATCTCCGGGGTGACAGTGGGTGTCTGGATGGTCACGCTGCCCGCACTGACGCCATCAGCGTCAGGTGCAGGGGCGGAGCCGAACTTGGCGAGATAACTGGGCATCTCGGTGCAGTTGCCCTCGCACACGCCGACGGGCACCTCGACGGTGGTGACCTCGCCATTGATGTTGAACGTGAGGGTCTCGGTGCTGGAAGGAGTGATCGCGCTGGTCAGCCGGGTGTCGACCCAGCCGGACAGGGACACGTCCTGGTGAGACTCGACGTAGTCGGTCAGTGTGATGACCAGGCGGCCATTCGTGCCGTCCTCATCGGCCCGGTAGGTCATGGTGGCGGCGGTTTCGCCGCTCTCGGTGTTGAGGTTCCAGGTGGTTCCGGAATCGAACCGCAGCTCGGCGGGAGTACCGATCTCATAGGTCTGACCGGCGCAGTGGCCGTTATTGAGCGTGAGGTCGAACTGTAGCTTCAGCATTTCCCAGGCGACCGCCGTGTTTTCGGCGGACACCGGTTGATCGTTTTTGAGAAGCGAGACGTCGGGGGTCTCGGTGGTGGTGGTGCACGTGTCTTCGGCGGCGCTTGCCGAGCTGATGAAAGTAGCGGGGACGATCATCACCAGGGCCAATGCCCCGAGAGCAAGTACCGCCAGAAGGTGAGAGGCGGTGCGGGAGCGCATGGGACTCCTTTCTCATGCCGTTATCGGGAGAGTGTTTTGTATCCAGGACCGTCGCGACGACTGCGCGCTCCCGCCTTCTCGTGGTGACAACCGACGTGTCAGACAGGAGCGCGTAGGTTCGCGGCGCTAGGTCTCAATTCGGCAGCATACCCTTAACTGTGCGTCTCTAAGCGCGTTTGTGCGGCATCGCATGTAATAAGCTGTTGCGTTTATCACCAAGTCGCTAGCAACGGTGTTGCAAGCAATCTCGTGTGATGTCGTTCGTGCGCACGCCCCTTGCTGCGACGTCGGCTGGCAGTCCGAGACGGTGTCGGGCGAAGATGGTGTCGGCCCCGGCCGGCGTCGGCCCGGACCGGTGCCAGGCCGAGACTGAGCCGGCCCGGACCGGTGTTGCGTCGAGACGGTGTCAGGCCGAGGGCTGCGGATCCGCGGCCTCCGGAATCGGCCCGCCGTCGTCGCCCTCGGCCACCCGAATCGCCCAGTCGCCGCTCCCGTGCGAAGTAGCCGTCGGAGTGCGGATCATGCCCTCCTGCGCGATCGTGGAGACCAGGCGCCCGGCGGAGTCGAACACCTCCGCCCGGGCCATGGAGCGCCCGCCCTGGGAAGTGGGGGAGTCCTGCACGAACAGCAGCCAATCCCCCGCGTCGACGTCGCGGTGGAACCACTGGGCGTGGTCCAGGGTGGCCAGGCTCATGCCCTCGCTGCGCCAGGACAACCCCTGACTGCGCAGCGCGGGCTCCAGCATGACCTGGTCGCACATGTAGGTCAGCAGTGCCCGATGCACCGTCTGGGTGGTGTCCGGTGGAAGCGCCCCGCGCGAGCGCACCCACAGGTGCTGGCGGCCCTCCGTCTGCTTGCCGGGGCGCAGGTAGATGTTGCCCTCCACGTGGCGGATGTCGAAGGCGGTGGTGCGTCCCAGGAACTTGGCCACCGGGTGATCGATGGAGCGGAAGATCTCCAGCGCACTGGTCAACTCCTCCGGCGGCGGCACGTCGGGCGCCTCTAGCTGCACCTCGGTGCCCTCCTGCCGCTCCTGGAAGGAGGAGACCATCGTCAGGATCGGCGCCCCGTCCTGGGTCGTGGTGGTGCGGCGCTGGGAGAAGGAGCGGCCATCATGCATCCGCTCCACCTCGAAGCGCAGCGGCTCGCCCGGCTTGCCGCCGCGCATGAAGAAGGCATGCACGGAGTGCGGCTGCCGGGGGCCGTCGCCGTCGTCAACCATCGTGGCGGCGGCCGCCAACAGGCCCTGGGCAACTACCTGTCCGCCGTAGATGCGTCCGGAGATCTGGGGAAGCGAGGAACCCGTGAACGCCTCCGTCCCGTCCCCCGCGCCGACCACCTCCTCAAGAGCGAGGATCCGTGTGACGGACCCGAGCGGTTCGGTGGTGGCGGGGGGAACGGGATACGGATGCGTCAAAGACCGAGCTCCTCCAGGATGGGCAGTTCGGCGCGCACCGCCTGCCGGGCCTCCTCGGCGGTCGCCGAGCTGGTCGCGATACCGGCAAGCCGCTGGCACTCGGCCAGGTCCACCGACTTCAGCACGGCGTCGACGTCGGGCAGGGCGCGGGCGGTCATGGACAGGCTGGCCACGCCCAGGCCCACCAGCACCGTCGCCAGTGCCGGGTCGGCGGCGGCCTCACCGCACACGCCCACCGGGCGCCCGTGCGGGGCGGCGCCGTCGCAGGCCTCCTTGATCAGGCGCAGCACGGCCGGCTGCCAGGCGGTGGAGAGGTCCGCCAGTGAGGACAGCAGCCGGTCGGCGGCCATCACGTACTGGGTCAGATCGTTGGTGCCGATGGAGGCGAAGTCGGCGTACTCGAACATCTTGTCCGCCATGATCGCCGCCGACGGCACCTCGATCATCATGCCGGCCGTCTGCAGGCCGTAGGAGCGGGCCTTCTCGGTGAAGGCTTTGGCCTCCTCCGCCGTGGAGATCATGGGGGCCATCACCCAAACCTTGGCGTTGGTCTCGGCCTCGGCCTTGGCCAGGGCCTCCAGCTGATGGTCAAGAACCTCCGGGTCGCGGCGGGTGGTGCGGTAGGCGCGCACGCCCAGGGCCGGGTTGGCCTCGGTGGCGTCGGTGAGGAAGGGCAGTGGCTTGTCGGCGCCGGCGTCCAGCGTGCGCACCACCACCTTCTTGCCGGGGAAGGCCGCCAGGACCGCCTTGTAAGCCTCGACCTGGTCGTCGACGCTGGGCTCCTCGGGCTGGTCCAGGAAGCAGAACTCGGTGCGGAACAGGCCCACGCCCATGGCGTTGGCCTCTGCGGCCGAGCGGGCGGCGGCGCCGTCGCCCACGTTGGCGAGCAGCTGCACCTCGTGGCCGTCCTTGGTGGCGCCGTC
>NZ_QMIN01000098.1:0-67244 GCF_003287795.1 Actinomyces sp. Z5 | reverse complement strand
GGTACCGTCCACCAGGACGATGTCGCCGTCGGACAGCTGGTCGGTGACGGCGGAGCCGGTGCCGACGATAGCGGGGATGCCCAGGGCGCGGGCGAGGATCGCGGTGTGGGAGGTCGGGCCGCCCTCGGAGGTCACGAAGGCGACGACCTTCTCCGGGTCCAGCAGGGCCGTGTCGGCGGGGGCGAGGTCCTCGGCTACGAGCACGAAGGGCTCGGGCAGGCGGGGAATGCCGGGCATGGGGGAGTCGGTCAGCACTGCGACGATGCGGTCGCGCACGTCCTGAACGTCGCGCGTGCGCTCGGCCATGTAGCCGCCGAGCGACTCCAACATGGAGGCGAGCGTCCCCGCCGCTTCCCACACGGCCCGCTCGGGCACCAGGCGGCGCTCGCGGATCATGGCTTGCGCCGAGGAAGTCAGGGTCGGGTCGGCGGCCATCTGTGCGGTGGTCTCCAGCAGGGTGCGGCCGTCGCCCTTGGCCTCGGCGGCGGACAGCTCGAGGCCCTTCTTCACGGTCTGTGCGGCCGCGGCAACGCGGTCGCACTCCTTCTCGGTGTCACGGCTCGGATCCAACGTGGCGATCTCGGGTTCGGAAATGCCGGGGGCCATGCGGGCGACGGGGCCGGCGATGAGCCCGGGGCTCACGCCAATACCGGCTAGAGAGTTGGGGTTTGCGGCGGACGGGGCCATGCGGTTCTCCTCAACGGCGATGGAGATGAGTGTCACGGCTCATTGTGCACCGACTTGGGCGCTTGGGGAACGATTTTGCCATCGGATGAATGACGATTGACAGATAAGCGGCCCGCGGACCCGTCCCCTGAGCGCCCCGAACTGCGATAAAGTGACGGCGAGCACGAGGAACCCCGAGGAGCACGCATGAGTACTGCAGCTGAGATCGTCGCCGGCCTGGGTGGGCGCGAGAACATTTCCGACTTGGAGCCCTGCATCACCCGTCTGCGGGTGGAGGTAGTCGACCAGGACAAGGTCGACGAGGAGGCCCTGCGCGCCACCGGCGCCTTCGGCGTGGTCCGCTCTGGCCGCGTGGTGCAGGTGGTTGTCGGCCCGACCGCGGACACCCTCGCACAGGAGATCGCCGAACTCGACTGATTCGGCCGGTCGGCCGCCGCTTCCTTCCCGGCGGCCGACCCGCTCGGCCGCCGCATTGGGCCGCCGGGACCCGCCCAGCGTCAGCGGTGGGTGGGGATGAGAAGGAGCCCGGCCCGCCGTCGTCGGCGTGGGCGACTGGCGTTGGCACGGATCGTGTGAAACGCTTGCTGCAAGAGATGTTCTCGTCTGCCGTGCCGACCGCGCGGTCGCATCGGTGCAGCCGGCGGATCATCCCTTGAAATCACCTTCCCGCGCCCCATGCAACCGGGGACGCCCTCGCGCGCACGCGCGACCGAGCACGAGGCAACCGCCATGACCGACTCCAACGCCGCATCCGACATCCCCGACGAGCGCCTGAAGCAGCTTGCCGAGGCCCACGGGGTCTCCACCGAGTACTGGGACTACCACGGCAACCTCGCCGCGCCTTCCCGCACCACGCTGGTCGCCGTCCTGGGCGCCCTGGGCGTCAAGGCGAGTGACCCGCAGGAGGTCGAGGAGTCCCTGCGTGAGGTCGACATCGCCCCCTGGCGGCGCACCCTTCCCCCCACCGTGGTGGTGCGGGTCGGCACGCAGTCGACCATCCCCGTACACCTGCCCGACGGCGCTCACGTCCGGGTGCACATCAAGCTGGAGGAGGGCGACACCCTGCAGCTGCTGCAGGCCGACGACTGGACCGCCCCCCGCGAGGTCGACGGCGTGCTCACCGGCCAGGCCTCCTTCGTCATCCCCGACGATCTGCCGCTGGGCTGGCACACGATCATCGCCGACGTCGACGCCGGTCCGGACGGCGGCAGCTCCTCGGCGAGCGCCGCGCTGGCCGTCACCCCCGACCACCTCGACCTGCCCTCCTCCTTGGGAGGCCGCGGCTGGGGCGTCATGGCCCAGCTGTACTCCATACGCTCCCACGGCTCCTGGGGCATCGGCGACGCCGATGATCTCACCGAGCTGGTCGGCTTCCTGGGTGACGAGGGCGCCGACTTCCTGCTCATCAACCCGATGCACGCCGCCGAGCCCGTCGGCGAGATGACGCCCTCGCCCTATCTGCCGGTCACCCGCCGCTTCGTCAACCCCATCTACATCCGTCCCGAGAACATCCTGGAGGTCTCGCGCCTGTCCGGGCCGCGCCGCTCCCTGGTGCAGTGGGCGCATGAGGAGGTGGCCGAGGCCAACCTCAGCGCCGACGCCATCGACCGTGACACCGCCTGGAAGGCCAAGCGTGAGGCCCTGGAGGTCATCTTCGCCGCCGGCCGCTCCCGCTCCCGTCAGCGCGACTTCGAGCGCTTCCGCGACGCCCAGGGCGTGGGGCTGGAGCGCTTCGCCCTGTGGTGCGCGCTGATGGAGAAGTACGGCAGCTTCGCGGACTGGCCCGACAACCTCAAGGACGCCTCCAGCGCCTTCGTTGCGAACGAGGCCCGCACGCTGGCGGACCGCATCGACTTCTACGCCTGGTTGCAGTGGATCGTCGATGAGCAGCTGGGGCGGGCCCAGGCCCAGGCCAAGGCCTCCGGTATGAGCCTGGGGCTGATGGACGACCTTGCTGTCGGCGTGCACCCGCAGGGTGCGGACGTGTGGGCCGAGCCGGACGCCTTCGCCTCCGGCGTCGGGGTTGGCGCCCCGCCGGACATGTACAACCAGCTGGGCCAGAACTGGTCCCAGCCGCCGTGGGACCCCAACCGGTTGGCGGAGACGGCCTATGCCCCGCTGCGGGAGATGGTCGGCACGGTGCTGCGGCACGCGGGGGCACTGCGCATCGACCACGTGATCGGCCTGTTCCGCCTGTGGTGGATTCCCGACGGCCTGCGCGCCGATCAGGGCGCCTACGTGCGCTATGACCACGAGGCGATGATCGGCGTCGTCCTGTTGGAGGCGCACCGTGCCGGCGCCGTCATCATTGGCGAGGACCTGGGCACCGTGGAGCCGTGGGTCCGCGAGTACCTGGCCAGCCGCGGCGTGCTGGGTACCTCCGTGCTCTGGTTCGAGAAGGACGAGGACGACTGGCCGCTGGAGCCGGGCGCCTATCGGCACCTGGCCCTGTCCACCGTGAACACTCACGACCTGCCGCCCACCGCCGGCTATCTGGCCGACGAGCACGTGGCGCTGCGCGAGCGGCTCGGGCTGCTCACCGAGCCCGTCGAGCAGGTGCGCACCGAGGCCCGCATCGAGCGCGAGCGCATGCTGACGCGCCTGCGCGAGCACAACCTGCTGGCGGACAATCCCTCCGAGCGTGAGACCGTGGAGGCGCTGTACCGCTATGTGGTGCGCACCCCCTCGGCGCTGGTCGGCGTGTCACTGGTAGACGGTGTCGGCGAGCGCCGCGCCCAGAACCAGCCCGGCACCGACAAGGAGTACCCGAACTGGAAGATGCCGCTGGCGGACGGGTCGGGTGAAGTGGTGCTGATGGAGGACCTGCCGGAAAACGTGCGCCTGGCCAGCCTGCTGGGGGCCGTGCGCGACGAGTTCAATCGCTGAGGGCGGGTGGCTGCCGGTCAGATCCAGGTGAACAGGGGCGCGCCGGCCTCCACGTGTCCGCCCGCGGCACCGGTGGTGACCTGCGCGCCCTCGGCCTGGAGGGCGATGACCGGCACGATCGGGTTGCGGCCACCGGCCTCGACGGCGGCCGGGCACCAGGTGACCACGGGGTCGCCGACGGCGACGGCGTCGCCCTCGGCGACGTGCAGCGTGAAGCCGGCGCCTTCGAGCTGAACCGTGTCCAGCCCCAGGTGCACCAGGACACTGCGTCCCGCAGTGCCGGTCACGATGAAGGCGTGGGGGTGAATCTTGGCGACCGTCCCGGCGACGGGGGCGACCGCGCTGACCTCGCCTCCGCCCGCGCGGTCGGGGTCGATCGCCGCTCCTGGGCCGAGCATGCCGGTGGCGAAGACCGGGTCGGGAACATCGCCGACGGCGATCACGCGCCCGGCCAGGGGCGAGCGGACGACGGCGCTCTCCGCGTCCTCGGCGCCGGCGGCGAAGGTGCCTGCCGCATCGCCGTCCGATCCGGTCGGGATGCCAACGCCGCTCGATGCCTGAAACATGTGTGTCCTCCTTGGTTCGCCGCATGTCTGCCGTGACGGTGCGGGTCGGTCGACGGCATGCATATGGCGCCATCACCCAGTCGGCCGGAAGTGACCGGCGCTCCCGGCCATGGTAGCGGCAGGGTCACCCGCCCCGTCCTTGACAATCAGCGGCGCAGGGCTTGCACTGGAAGCGCCGGTTCGAACGCGTTCAAGGACGAGCCTCAATCTGGCCCTGATTTTCGCGGTCGGCGTGGCCATCGGCTTCGCGAGGAAGTCGGACGGCTCCACCGCCATTGCGGGCCTGTTCGGCTACCTGGTGCTCCAGGGCGTGTTCGGCGCACTGGCACCCTACTGGGGTGCGGGCGGCGAGACGCCGGCGGAGAACACCATTAACTACGGCGTGCTCGGCGGCATTGTCATCGGCATCGTGGCGGCGAGGCTGTGGCAGCGGTACTACCGCATCAAATTGCCCGACAGGCTTGCCTTCTTCGGCGGTCGCCGCTTCGTCCCGATCATCACCTCGGTGGCGGCGATCGGCGTCGCCCTGGTCATGGGGCCCTGTATCCCGCCTTCAACTGGCTCATCAACGAGCAACTGGGCGGCTGGCTGATGACGGCCGGCACGGAGGGAGGAGTTGCCGCGGCCCTGGCGGCCTTCGTGTTCGGCACCGTCAACCGGCTGCTCATCCCCTTCGGCCTGCACCACCTGCTCAACTCCATCCCATGGTTCCAGCTGGGGAACTGCACCAATGCGGCGGGCGAGACCCTCCACCGCGACCTGACCTGCTTCTTCTCCGGCGTGGACGGCACAAACGCCTGGACCGGCTCCTTTGCGGCCGCCCAGGACGCCGCGGCGAAGAGCTCCGGTAAGTCCGCGGCCCATTGACCGGTGCGCGTCGCAGCCCACATGTTCCGGGAAATCCGCTCCCCAGAGCCGCAGAGGGTCCGAGGGCGTGGAACCCGAGTCTCCGGATTCCACGCCCTCGGCGGCACGCGCAATTGGGCCGGTGAGTATCAGCCCTCGGCGGGGCGGGCGCAGGCCTGCACGCTCATCACGCGGCGCGTGTCGTCCAGGTTCTCGCTGACGATGCGGCGGAAGGCCGCGGGCGCATCCGCGTGGGCGGCCAGCCAGCTCTCCAGCGCCGCGGCCGGGGCGACGTCGGGCAGTCCCACGGTGGCGGACGACCACAGGCGCTCCAGCAGGTTCTCGGCCATGTGGAAGGTGCGCGAGTTCCAGATGCCGTCGGCCTCCTTGACGTACTCGGAGACGTAGGGGGCCAGCAGCTCGGGGTTGCGCTCCACCATGTTGAAGCCGGCGAGCATCTTCACCTGCGTTTCATTGGGCAGGCCGGCGTTGTCCACCAGCTCGCGCCAGGCGGCGGCCTTTGCCTCCGCGGTGGGGACGGCGGCGCGTGCTTGGGCGGCGCGCTCGCGGCCCGTGGTGGTGCGGTCGCGCGCCTCCTCCGCGGCGATCTCCGCCTCGCCGCACCGGCCGGCGGCGACCAGCCCCACCAGCAGCTCCCAGCGCAGGTCCTGATCCACAACCAGGCCCGGCAGGGTGGCGGATCCGTCCAGCCAGGCGGCGACGACGTCGAGCTGGGGGGTGGCGGATCCGTCCAGCCAGGCGGCGACGACGTCGAGCTGGGGGGTGGTGACGGCGTGGGCGGCGACGGCGCGCACCAGCTGCAGCTGGGTGTCGCTGCCAGCCTCGGCCGCGCGCGCCAGGTCCAGCAGCGTGTCGGTAGTCGATACGGCCGCATCCCGACGCGTGGCCGGGGGCAGATAGGCCGACAGGCAGGTCGCCACCCGCGCCAGCAGCCCCTGCACCACGCTCGAGTGCGTCTCGGTGCGCAGCGCGCGCAGTGCAGCAGCCAGGAAGTCCGCGGCCGGCAGCTCGCCGTCGCGCACCATGTCCCAGGCGCTGGCCACCAGCACCGAACGCGGCAGTGAGGCGGTGAAGGCGTCCACGTGCGCCAGCCCGGTGGCGAGCGAGGCGGCGTCCAGACGCACCTTGGCGTAGGTGAGATCGTCGTCGTTCAGCAGCAGGACGTCGGGGCGGACGGTGCCGACCAGCTCGGGCACCTCGGTGCGCGCGCCGGCGACATCGAGCTCAATGCGGCCGGTGCGCTCAAGGGTGTCCGGGGCCTGGGCGCCGAGCGCATAGGCGCCCAGCACCACCCGGTGGGGGCGCAGCGACGCCGGGGAGGCCGCCGGGATCTCCTGCACGATCCCCGCGGAGGTGATCACGCCGTCGGCGTTCGTGTCCAGCTCCAGGCGCAGCGTGGTCACACCCGCCTCCTGCAGCCACACGCGGGTCCAGGCGGACAGGTCGCGGCCGGAGACCCGCTCCAGCTCACCGAGCAGGTCGGCCAGGGTGGCGTTGGCGTAGGCGTGGGCCGCCAGGTAGTTCTTGATGCCGGCGAAGAAGGACTCGCGTCCCACATAGGCCACCAGCGCGGACAGCACGGAGGCGCCCTTGGCGTAGGTGATGCCGTCGAAGTTGACCTCCACATCGTGCAGGTCGTTGATGTCCGCGGCGATCGGGTGGGTGGAGGAGAGCTGGTCCTGGTTGTAGGCCCAGTTCTTCTCAAGCACCTGGAAGGTGGTCCAGGCGTCGGTCCAGCGGGTGGTCTCGGCAACGGCGAGCGTGGAGCAGTACTCGGCGAAGGACTCGTTCAGCCACAGGTCGTCCCACCACTTCATGGTGACCAGGTCCCCGAACCACATGTGTGCCAGCTCGTGGAGGATGGTCTCGGCGCGGCGCTCGACGCGTGCCTGCACCGGCCGGGAACGGAAGATGTAGTCGTCGCGGTGGGTGACGATGCCGGCGTTCTCCATGGCCCCGGCGTTGAACTCGGGCACGAAGGCCTGGTCGTACTTGGTGAAGGCGTACGGGGTGCCGAACAGCTCTTCGTAGTAGGCGAAGCCGTTCTTGGTGATCGACAGGATCTCCTCGGCGTCCATGAACTCCGCCAGGCTCTTGCGGCAGTACACGCCCAGGGGGACGGTGCGGCCATCGGCGGCCGTGTAGACGTCGGTGGCCCCGACATAGGGGCCGGCCACGATCGCCGTGATGTAGGAGCTGATGCGCTCGCAGGGCTCAAAGGCGAAGGTGTGCGTGCCTGCGGCGGCCGGCGTGGGCGCGGGGGTGGGGGAGTTGGACAACACCGTCCAGCCCTCGGGCACGGTGACGGTGAAGCGGAAGGTGGCCTTCAGGTCGGGCTGCTCGAACACGGTGTACATGCGACGGGCGTCGGGCACCTCGAACTGCGTGTACAGGTAGGTCTCGCCGTCGGCCGGGTCGGTGAAGCGGTGCAGGCCCTCGCCGGTGTGCATGTAGGCGCAGTCGGCAACCACGGTCAGCTCATTGTCCGCGCGCAGGTCCGCCAGCGCGATGCGGGAGTCCGCGAACACCCGCTCCGGGTCCAGGGCGGTGCCGTTGAGCGTCACTGCGTGGACGGCCGGGGCGATCAGGTCGATGAAGGTGGAGGCCCCCGGGGTGGCGGTGAAGCGGACCGTCGTGGTGGAGCGGAAGGTGGCGTTGGCGGGATCCGCGGCGCCGGACAGATCCAGGACGACGTCGTAGCTGTCGGTGGAGACGACGGCGGCGCGTGCCGCCGCCTCCTCGCGGGTGAGGTTCTGACCGGGCACAAAAGCTCCTTCAGTCGTAGTGGCAGATGCTCTGGGAACCGCGGTGTGGGCCGCGACGCCCCGGGCGATTGTCCCACCGCGCGCCGGGGGCCAGAAATCGTGGCAGGCGTCGTGGGCCTGAGCCGCGCTCAAGCCGACCAGAGCGATCGGTGTGATCGAATCTGGCGGGCAAGAAAGATCGAAAATTGCGTCTTGCGCGAACTAGATGATCGATGCGATCATTTACGTACCCGCGCAGACCGCATCGGAGCGGAGCGCCTTCAATGAGGAAGTTGTGGTGACATGAACAATCTTCGATCCAAACCGCTAGCCGCTCTGTGTGCGGCGGCCGTGTCGATGGGCCTGCTCGCGGCCTGCACCCCCGCTGACGGGGGCGGATCCGGAGCCTCCGGTGGTGGAGCTGGTGTGGATGTCGTCTCGCTGGTGGACGCGGAGGGCAAGACGCCTATCGAGGACATCGAGGGTGAACTCGGCGAACCGACGGGCAGCTCAGACATCCGCCTGTGCTACATCACCAGGACGCTGTCCAACGAGTACTGGAGTTACGAACGCGATGGCTTCGAACAGACGGCGCAGGAGTACGGCGTCGAGTACCAGACCTATGCAGTCAACGACGAAGCATCGATCACTGAGCAGCTGGACAAGGCCCAGTCGGCGATGAAGTCAGGGTGCTCGGCAATCTTGGCGTCACCGATCTCCGCTACAGCTCTGGACTCGGTATTCGAGAGCGCTATCTCCCAGGGAATCCCCGTCATCATCCTCAACGATGCAGCCAGCAGCGTCGCGGGTACGGTTTACGTCGGGCCCGATGCGACGACCATCGGCGCCACCGCTGCGCAGTACATCGCGGAGAAGCTGCCGGATGGCGGGAAGGTCGCGATGATCGAGGGCGATCCGGGATCCTCGAATGCCCAGAATCGAGGAACTGGCTTCCGGGAGACGCTCAAGACGGACTACCCGAACATCGAACTCGTCGCATCGACCACGGCCAAGTGGGATACCGCTCTTGCCAAGGACACCGCGGCAGGCATGTTGACGGCCAACGAGGATCTGACGGCTATCTACTGTCAAAACGACACCATGGCACTGGGCGCCATGTCAGCGATCCAGGAGAAGGGTAAGCAGGGTGAAGTCATCCTCGTAGGCACCGACGGCATCCCGCAGGCGAAGACCGAGATCGCGAATGACAACGGATACACGGCGACCGTCTCCGAGCGTCCCACCACCGAGGGAACGAGTGGTGTCAAGGTGGCGCTGTGGCTGCTTGCCGGCAACAAGGTGCCGGCGTTCGTCGACGTTCCGGCGTTCGTTGTGGACAAATCGAACGTGAACGACTACCTGACCGGTATGCCGTGAGCCACCGTATCCGGAGCAGAGATCATGCGTTCTTCTGAACCGCTCCTAAAGGTTGAGGGAATCCGAAAACAGTTCCCGGGAGTGCTCGCACTCGCTGACGTATCCTTCGAGCTGCATCACGGGGAGGTCCTCACTCTGGCTGGCGAGAATGGCGCCGGTAAAAGCACCTTCCTACGTATCCTCGGTGGTTCGCTACGGCCAGACAGTGGACAACTCGCCATTGAAGGACGGGTCCGCAGCGAGTACACGCCCGAGTCTGCGCGGCATGACGGCATCGTCATCGCGCACCAGGAACCTGCCATCGTCCCTCAGCTTACCGTGGAGCAGAACATACTCATCGGGCTCGGGCGTGCCGCCCGCGTAGCCGCGGCGGGCGCCGTATCGGGAGCGATGGAAGACGTGCGGCGTATGGGGTTCGACTTCGACCGGAACCGCCTGATGCGGACATTGAGCCCGGCCGAACGTCACGCACTCACGATCGCGCGGGCCTTCGCCTTCGGGGCCAAGATTGTCGCTCTGGACGAGCCCACCACCGCCATGGTGGAACAGAATGCCGCCGCCGTCATTGATAGGGTTAGACAGCTTGCCCACGAAAAGCAGATCGGCATCCTGTTCGTCTCTCACAAGATGAACGAGGTCATGAAGATCTCCGATCGTGTGGTGGTACTCCGTGATGGGCGGGCGAGCTTCGACGAGAAGATCTCGGACACGACCTCACGTGACATCGTGCGAGCCATGGTCGGGCGCGAGCTGCTCGACTACCAGCGCCCCAAGCGGGACCTACGCGGCAACCCGATCCTGCTATCCGTCGACGCCGCCACCCATCCGAGGGGGGTCGGCCCGGTGTCCTTCACCGTGCGCGGTGGAGAAGTACTGGGCATCTCCGGACTCGTCGGCTCCGGTCGTACCGAGCTGCTGCGGGCCATCATCCGTGCTGATCCCCGCACGGAGGCTAACGTGGCGATCGCCGGGCAGCCTCTGCGCATTCGTAATCCACAGGATGCGAAACGGGCGGGAATCGCGTTCATCCCGGAGGATAGGAAGAACCAGGGCCTGGTCCTGTTGACGGCCGCTTACGAGAACTTTGCACTTCCCAACGGACCGATTATGGGCTCCCGCATGGGAGTGGTCTCTCCGCGTAAGCAGACGAAGGTAGCGGAACAGCTGTCCGCGTCCGTTGGCCTGAGACCTAAGAACGTGCGGGCCAAGGCGCGGGACTTCTCCGGCGGCAACCAGCAGAAGATCGTGCTCGGGAAGTGGCTGACCACGAACGCCCGCGTCTTCCTGTTCGACGAGCCCACAAAAGGCGTCGACGTCGGAGGACGTGCCGAGATCTACACACTCATTGACGAGCTGACGCTTCAGGGTTGCGCAGTGGTCATTGTCTCCTCCGATATGCCCGAGATCATCGCCCTGAGTGACCGCGCCCTCGTCATGAAGGAGGGGCATGCGGTCGCGGAGTTCTCGGGAGAGAACATCAATGAGCAGAACCTCGTCGCGGCTGCGGTGGGCGTCGATGACGCTGCCGCCTGACGTGACCGACCGGATGGACGATGGAACGAGAACGGACATGAATAACATAAGAAGTAGAGCCACGGCGTGGCGCTCCCGCATCAACGCGCAGACCTTCACCATCGCGATCGCCGCTCTGGTGATCTATCTGGGATTCGGCATACTGAATCCCAGGTTCCTCGGGCTCGACAATCTACGCGATGTCGCGATCTCAGCGTGTGTCAACGGCCTTATCGGGCTCGGCATGACGTTCGTGATCATTACCGGCGGCATCGACCTGTCGGTCGGATCGATCGCGAGCCTGTCGGGCATGGTCAGTGCGGCCCTGATGGTTAACCAGGGGTTAAACCCATATCTGGGTTTCGTGGTAGGGCTCGTTGTTGGGGCTCTGTGCGGCTTGGTGAATGGCGTATTGGTCGCCCTCGTTCGACTGCCTCCGTTCATCGCTACATTGGGGACCATGTCGATATTTCAGGGTTTGGCGTACGTCGTTACCGACGGTCTTCCCGTGTACAACATTCCCAAGCCGTTCGTCATGATCTTGAACTCTCGGGTGATGGGAATACCGACCTCGGTCGCGGCTGTTGCCATTTGTGCGATCCTTTGCTGGTTCCTGTTGCGGCGCACCGTGTTCGGCCAGAATGTCATTGCCACGGGCGGCAGCGAGGAGACTGCCTGGCTCTCCGGAGTCAATGTAGCGCGGGTCAAGATCTGGGTTTACGTCCTGGCCGGCACACTGTCTGGACTGGGGGGAATGGTAGTTGTCGCCCGCATCTCGGCGGCGCAGTCCGAGGCCGGTGCCCCCTACCAGATGACGGCGATCGCCTCCTCAGTGATCGGCGGTGCAAACCTCATGGGTGGCGAGGGCTCGATCGGTGGAACGATCATCGGTGCCCTGATTCTCGGGGCGCTGACGAACGGCCTAGTGCTGCTGAGCGTGCCGAGCTTCTACGAACAGATCGTAACCGGACTGGTAGTCGTAATCGCGGTCACCTTCGACCAGGTCGGAAAGAACTGGCCGGCTATGAGACGCGGCACCAAGCGACCCAAGCGGTCCAGCCCGGTGCCGAGTGAACCCCAGGAGTCGGAGATGCACGGCAGTCAAACGGCGACGACGTCCGGAGCCGGTCATGATTGACGTGCCCGTGGTGGATGCGCACCACCACCTGTGTCGATTGGCCGACGGCTATCCCTGGTTGAGTGGACCGCCGATGCCGCGATATCACGGCGATGATACGCCGCTGCGCCGTGACTACCTCATCGAGGACTATCAAGCGGACTGCGCCGGAATCCCGGTGGTCGCCTCCGTGGTGATAGAGAACGGCGCCGCTTCGCCGCTGCGTGAAGCGGAGTGGATCAACGATGTGCTGTCGGGCAGTCGGAGCGTGCAGGTGGCCAAGGCCGACCTGTTGGATCCCGCTGCCCCGGCGCTTCTGGAACGGTATGCGAGCTTGTCGACTATCCGAGGGGTACGCGACATCCTCAACTGGGATCCTGACCCCTACTACACCCACCGTACCCGCGACGGCATCATGGACGAGCCGGTGTGGCGGGATAACTTCGCACAGCTCGAACCGTTGTGCATGTCGTTCGACTTGCAGGTATTCCCCGGGCAGCTGTCCGATGCCGCACGACTGGCGGACGCCTTCCCCTCCACACGGATAGTCCTTGACCACCTCGGCATGCCGATCCGTCGGGACGCGGACTACTTGAGGTGGTGGGGCGGTGGACTGCGTGATCTGGCTCGGCGCGAAAACGTGTTGGTCAAGCTCTCCGGCCTAGGAACTACCGACCACCACTGGACGAAGACGTCCATAAGGGAGCCGATTCTGACCGCGATCGATGCATTCGGAGTGGAGCGTTCCATGTTCGCCAGCAATTTCCCCGTCGACTCGCTCTACTCCGACATGTCGACTCTGTACGCGGCTTTTGATGCGACGGTGGCGGACTTCACCCGAGAAGAGCGAGGCCGGTTGTTCGCCGGCACGGCGACCGATTTCTACCGCATATAGGTGAGAGACGTCGCGGATCAACACTACACGTGTCTTACAGCACCAACAGTTTCGGCGTTTGGCGCCGACGGAATAGGAGGGGTCGAATGCAGTACTCGGCCAGAATCAATTCATACATCAAACAGGGAATGAGTGTGCCGGAGGCGCTCGCTGCGATCGCCGGCGTGGACGGCGTCGGCTATGTGGATCTCAATTATCCCGAGCACTTGGTGGGCGGAGGCGTCGGGGCCGTCAAAGAGGCGCTTTCTGCCAACGGACTGCGGCTGAACTCGATCGCTGTGAGATTCCGCAGCAAGTACCGATCCGGAGAGTTCACCGGGCCGGATACGAATATATCCGACGACGCCTATGAGCTGGTAGGTGCCGGTGTACGGGCCGCCAGAGACCTCGGCAGTGACCTGGTCACCCTGTGGCTCGGATATGACGGCTATGACTACGCCTTCCAAAAGGACTTCGTGACGGCTACCAAGCGCCTTGTTTCCGTCTATCAGCGCTTGGCGGACGAGCACCCGGACATGCGCTTCAGCATCGAGTACAAGCCGTATGAGGAGCGCGTTCACACGATGATTCCAAGTAGCGGCTTCGTCCTCTACCTGCTTCAGTGTATTGATCGGCCCAATGTGGGTGCGACTCTGGACTTCTGTCACATGATCATGGCACGCGACTATCCCGCACACGCTGCTGCGCTCCTGCTCGCGGACGGAAGGCTGTATGGAATCCATCTAAACGACGGGTATGGGGGCAGTGACGACGGGATGATCGTGGGTTCCGTCCACCCATGGGAGACCCTAGAACTTCTGCACTGGCTCAGGCGTGGCGGCTATCAGGCCCCGATCTACTTTGACACCTTCCCCGTGCGGGAGGACGCTGCTGGCGAGTTGCAGGCGAATGTCGCCGCGACTGATGCCCTCTTGGAGGTGCTTGATAGGCAGGAGCCTGATCGTTTCCAGGAGGTCGCTGAGTCCCAGGATGCGCTGCAGGTCGCCGCGCTGCGCTTGGAACTGCTGGGCAGGGGTGGGGGATCATGACCGACGCAATTCCCATGGAAGGTGGCGTGTTGGTTGTTGGAAGCCTTAACACGGACTTCACCGTATACGTGGACGAGTTGCCCAGACCCGGGCAGACGCTCTGTGTAACTGACGCTGTTACGAGTTTTGGCGGTAAGGGCGCCAACCAAGCGATCCAGGCACGTCGGCTGGGAGTACCGGTGACATTCGTCGGCGCGGTAGGCGCCGACGACCGGGGGCGCGATTACCTCTCTCGGATGGAGTCGGAAGGAGTTGCCCTGCGTGTCACGCAGATCAACGGCTGTGCAACCGGCTTGGGATTCGTCCACTGCACTCCAGACGGGACCGTCTCATCCACGGTGATCTCCGGTGCCAACGCGCGGCTCACACCAGCGGACGTGGACGCTGCGTTCGCCGCCATTCCCCGACCTGGGCTGGTTCTCACCCAGAACGAGGTCCCGGCGGACTCCGTCGTCTCCGTCGGTCGAAGAGCGCGTGACATGCACATTCCGGCGGTTCTGAATGCCGCCCCCTACGTGCCGTACGGGGACGAGCTGCATGGTCTGTTCCAGTACCTCATCGTGAACGAGGAGGAGGCACTCGCATACGCGGGATGTGAGCATGCACCGGGGGACATCGCCGGGTGGCAGCGGCTGGCCGTCGGGCTTCGGCGGATCTCGCCTGAGGTGATCGTGACCCTCGGCGGGGCGGGCTCCGTGTATGCGGGGGCGAAGGGACAAAAGGTGGTTCCGGCGCACCATGTGAATGCTGTGGACACCACGGGTGCCGGCGACTCGTTCGTAGGGACCATGTGTGCCGCGCTGGTGCGAGGACAGAACATCGACTCCGCCCTGAAGTACGCCACCATAGCGGGCGCACTCACGACCATGGGTGCTGGTGCGCAGGAGAGCATGCCTGCAGGGTCCGAGGTGTTCGAAGCGTCTAGTACTTAGGTCCCAAGCAACTCGGTGTGTGATGATCGAATCGATCGAAAAGATGGTCGAATCGATCGATCTGACTTGACCGGGTGGCGGGGCTGGGCGACGATGGTGTCGTCGGAATGATCGAACCGATCGTCGACGGTTCCTTATGTGAGTGAACCGCTCATTTTTGAGGTACAAGGAGGTATCCATGACGACTTCAACTGGAGTACCGGTACGCCGGTCTGGCAAGACCAACTGGCGGTGGGTGGTCGCCGTCGTCTGTGCTATCGGGCTCGCCATCAACTACATCGATCGCTCTGCGATCTCGGTGTCGCTGCCCTATATGACCAAGGACTTCCACATCACGCCCGGTGAACAGGGCCTGATCCTGTCCGCCTTCTCCTGGTCGTACGCGATCATGCAGATCCCCGCGGGCTCACTGATCGACAAGTTCGGCGAGCGCGTCATGTTCGGCGCGTCGGTGTTCGTGTGGTCGGTGTGCACCGGTGCCACCTTCCTGGTCAGCAGCTTCGCCATGCTGTTCGGGCTGAGACTCGGCCTCGGTATCGGTGAGTCGGGTGCCTACCCGGCATCTGCAAAGACCGTCTCCCGTTGGTTCCCCCAGCGGGAGCGTGCTCGCGCCACCTCCGTCTATGACTCAGGCGCGCGTATCGGCTCGGCCATCGCGACTCCTGTGATCGCCGGGATCATCGGCCTGTGGGGCTGGCGGTGGGTCTTCTTGATCGCAGGCGTGCTCGGGATCCTGTGGTCGCTCGGCTGGTGGGCGCTCTATCGCCGCCCGGAGCTTGTCGGCTCAATCGGTGAGGAGGAGATGGCGATCATCAACGAGGGGCGCGATGAGGAGGAGCGCGAAGCGGCTGCGGCCGGTACCGAGAAGGCCGTCCCGGTACTCATCCTGCTGCGCAAGCGCGCCGTGTGGGCCATGATGATCGGCTTCTTCTGCGTGAACTTCGCGGTGACCTTCTTCCTCACCTGGTTCCCCACCTACCTTGTGGACGAGCGTGGCTTCGACCTGCTCAAGCTTGGAGCCTTCGGCGCGATTCCCCCGATCTGCTCCATCATCGGCTCTTGGAGCGGTGGTCTGATCAATGACGCATTGCTCAAGCGCGGCTGGGGTGTCACCAGGGTCCGCAAGACCTGCCTGGTCGTCGGCATGCTGCTGTGTGCCGTGATCGGTGGAGCGGCCTTCGTCCCCACAGCGGGACTGGCGCTTGCGCTCATGTCCGTGTCCTACTTCGGTTCGGCCTTCACCATCGTGACCATCTGGTGCCTACCGGCTGACTTCGTCCCCGCCTCCACCGTCGGAGTGCTGGGCGGCACTCAGAACTTCTTCTCCAACATCGGCTCCGCGCTCAACCCGATCGTCATCGGCTTCCTGTATGGGGCTACCGGAGCCTTCGGCCTGCCGCTGCTGTTGTCCGGGGCGGTATCCGTCCTCGGCGCCCTGGTCTTCGCCTTCATGCTTCCCAAGGTCGAACAGATCGACTTCTCCAGGGACTTGGTCACCGTGTAAGCGCAGCAACAGACGAGTACCGGGGGCAGAAGGACCTCGGCCCCGCAGTTGAGAGATGCGCTCCACACGAGTCCATTGCGGCACACGACACGAACGAACGACAACGACGAAGGGAGGTGGGACGATGCGCCTAGAGACCGTCTTAAACGACCAGGGAGACACCATGGCCATCACCGTTCGTTCGAATGCGACTGCCGAGCCCCGCACCAAGGGGGATCGGCGGCGAGCCCGGCTCGTTGAAATGCTCGGTGAGGGTACGGGCAAGCGCGCGTCGGTGAACGAGCTCGCCGAGGCGTTGGACGTCTCCGTAGTCACGATCCGTCGGGACTTGGCCCTACTGGAGAAGGACGAGGTCATTTCCCGTACCTATGGGGGCGCCTCGCTGGCCCCGGGGCGGCGGGAAATGACCATGGCGCAGCGGGAGGTCTCCAACGTCGTCGAGAAGGAGGCGATCGCTCAAGTCGCGGTGTCTCTGCTGCACGACGGCGACCTGGTGATCCTCGATGCCGGCTCTACCGCGGAACGCATTGCCGCCGCCATCGACAACCGCTTCGAACTCACCGTGGTCACCAACGGGTTGCGCTGCATCAACCGGTTGGTAGGTCAGGAGCGCGTTCACGTGCTGGTCCTCGGCGGCAATCTGCGCGGCATCAACGAGACGATCTGCGGCGGTGACGCCGAGATGACACTGTCCCGTATTTACGGAAACATCGCCTTCGTCGGCGCCGACGCCGTCAACACCGAACGCGGCATCGCCTCGCGAACCTACGACCAGTCACGGCTGAAGTCGATGATGCTCCGGCAGGCCGCCCAGGTCTATGTCATCGCCGATTCCTCCAAGCTCGACGACGCGAACGATTACCCCTACTGGTCGCCTCTGCCCCATGAATGGGCGCTGATCACCGACGCCGGTGCGACTCAGGAACAGCTCGACGCGCTCGAGGAACACGGCGCCACCACCATTCTGCTCGCCGGCGAGCAGATCCCCAAAGACTCACGTAATCCTAAGGAACAATCATGACTGTCAACACGACCGTCGACTTGAACGCCACCATGAGGAAGGCGGTACTGCACGCCCCCAACGACATGCGGATTGAGCAGGTGCCGATCCCCGAACTTGCGCCGGGGGACGTCCTGCTCAAGGTCACCGGGGCCCTTCTATGCGGCACGGATGTCCGCATCTACACCGGTCGAAAGACCCGCAACGTGACTCTGCCCTCCACACTCGGGCACGAGTTCGCCGGAGAAGTGGTAGCCGTGAACGGCGAGCTGCCTGAGGGCGTGTCCATGGGCGACCAGGTCTGTGTCTACCCGCTCGTCCCGTGCGGGACCTGCTCGGCCTGCTCCAAGGGGCACCCCAACATTTGCCGCAACCGCGTCGCCTTCGGCTACCAGCTCGACGGCGGGCTCTCCCAGTATGTGCGGGTCCCCGCCCAGGCGCGCGAGAACCTGATCCCGATCAACAACGTCTCCCCCAGGGAGGCTGCCATCGTCGAGCCCGTCTCGTGCGCCTTGAACGGCCAGAACCTGGCCAAGGTGGCCGGGGCCGACACGGTGCTGGTGGCCGGGGCGGGGCCGCTCGGCCTGATCCACATCCGCCTGGCCAAGGCGCAGGGCGTGCGCCAGGTCATCTCCGTCGAGCCCAACCAGGCCCGCCACGACATCGCCCGCGCCTCCGGGGCGGACCTGGTGCTCGCGCCGTCGGACGACATCGCCGACCGCATCCGGGACTTCGCCCCCGACGGCATCGACGTGGTGATCATGGCCATCGGCCGTCCCGAGGCCATGACCCCCTACCTCGGATTACTGGCTCCGGGAGCTCGCATCTCGGTGTTCGCCGGCTTCAACTCCGAGGCCAAGCTCGAGTTCGTCGCCAACGACATCCACTACAACGAGTACGAGATCGTGGGCGCATCCTCCTGCCGTCTGGAGAACTTCCAGCAGGTCGCCCCAATGATCAATGACGGTCGGCTGAAGGTGGCCGATCTGATCGGCACTCAGCTGCCGCTCGATCGGGCCACGGAGGCCATTGATCTGGCCGCCTCCGGTGCCGACATGCGCGTCGGCGTCGACGTCTGGGCCTAACGCCCGGCGACTCTTCTCAACCACCCCTCCGACTCGCGTTCACGACGCGAGTCCCGGTCAACGCACCCTTTTTCGACTCACTACTCAACTTCACCCAAGTGGCCCGGCGCAGGGCCGGGTCACATGACAACAAGGAGAAAACCATGTCCGTCTACTCCATCAACCCCGTCGGCACCACTCCCGCCCTGGGACGCCAGCTGCGTATGCGCCGCCTGCTCGGCACGGACGGCCGGATGATGTCGGTGGCCCTGGACCAGGCGGTCCCGCGCGGCGTTGCACCCCGCCTGGCCGATATCAAGAACACCTTCAACCGGATCATCGAGGGCGGACCCGACGCCTTCACCGTCTTCAAGGGCATCGCCGGCCACCTGCTGTGGGACACCGACATCACCGTCCCGCTGATCATCAAGGGATCGACCTTCTGCGTCGACTTCCACCCCACCTACGACGCCACCGTCGCGTCCGTTCACGACGCCATCCGCCTGGGCGCCGACGCCCTGGCCATCGGTATCTCCGCGGGCTCGGAGAACCAGGTCGCCATGCTGGAGATGATGTCTGCCACCACCGAGGAGGCTCACAAGTGGGGCATGCCGGTCATCTGCCACGCCTACCCCTCCGGTGAGCTCTGGGGCGATCGCAAGGGCTCCACCGAGTCAGTGGTATACGCGGCCCGGGCCGCCGCCGAATGCGGCACCGACATCGTCAAGACCTGGTACACCGGCTCCGCCGCGGAGTTCAAGCAGGTCGTCGACGCCGTCCCCACACCCGTGGTCGCCGCCGGTGGCGCCCCCGCTCCCAAGCCCATCAACGTCCTCGAACAGGCCGCCGCGGTGATGGAGGCCGGCGGCGTGGGCATGACCTGCGGGCGCAACATCTGGCAGGCCGAGGACCCCGCCAAGATGGTCCGGGCCCTGCGGGCCGTGGTGCACGACGGCGTCGCCCCGTCCGAGGCCGTCAAGCTGCTGGACTGACGGCGGTCGACGTCAGCCAAGACGACAGGAAGACGGAGGTTCAATGATGAGCACATTCGTCGGAATCGATTTGGGGACCTCGGCCACCAAGGCCGTCGTCGTCGACGCCGGCGGGGAGGTGATCGCGCGCGCCCGCTGCGCCCACCCGCGCTCCCGCTCCGTGCAGGGCCGCGTTGACCCCCGGGCCTGGGAGGAGTCCATCCGCGGCGCGCTGGCCGATCTGGGACCCGTCCTTGCCGGCGCCGCCGGCGTCGGTATCGACGTCCACTGCCCGGTCGCCGTTCCGTTGGATGCCGCCGGCAAGGCCTGCGGGCTGGGGGTGGTGTGGGACAACAACATTCTGCGCTACTACTTCAACCAGTATTCGGATCAGCGTTCGCCGCAGGCGTTGGCGGCTACCGGGAACCACCCCTCGCAGTCGACCTTCATGGCGCTGGCATACCCCTATCTGCGTAACCATGACACCGACGCCTTCGCGGGCATGGCCACCTTCGGGATGGCCGGCACGTGGCTCGGCGCGCTGCTCACCGGGAAGACCGCTCTGGACCCCACGCAGGCCTCCTACTCCGGCATCTTCAACACGCTGGACCCGGCCCAGGGGTGGATCCAGGAGACGGTCGACCTGCTGGAGGTCGATCCGGGCACGCTGCCGTCGGTCAAGCACGCGGTGGAGATCCTCGGCACGGTCACGCCGGAGGCGGCCGCCGACTTCGGCCTGCCCGCCGGCATCCCCGTGTCGGTCGGCTCGGCGGACACCCCGGCTGCCTCCTATGCCCTGGGGACCAGGCCGGGCACGAAGCCGTTCTTCATCATGGGCACCACTCACGTGATCAACTCCTGCCTGGCCGCTCCGGACACCCGCGCCACCGCCCTGCAACGCTGCGGCAACCGGCCGGGCGAGTGGCTGATCAACGGGGTTACCAACGGTGGGGACGCCCTGGCCACCGGTGCGCTGGTGGCCGGCTTCGGCGAGGCCGACGGCGGCGTGGCCGGCATGATCCGCACCGCCTACGACATCTCCCGCGAGGACGCGGTCACCGCCCCGTTCTTCATTCCGCATGTCATGCGGGAGCGGGGGCCGCTGTGGTTCGAGGCGCCCTGTGCCCGGCTGGTGGACATCACCCGCGAGATCAGCCGCGCACAGGTGGCCCGCGGCATCGTCGACGGCGTGCTGCTGGTGGACCGCATGGTGCTCGGGTCCTGCGTGCCCAAGGGCTCGGGCTCCATCTACGTCACCGGGGCCTTCGGGGCGGACGAGGCCTTCCCCCAGATGCTCGCCGACATCCTGGATGCCGACCTAGACCTGGTGGACGAGTCCTACCTGCCGGCCATCGGCGCGGCGGGCATGTGCGGTGCGACGGTCGCCGACGCGGTGCTGCCGGAGGTCGTCTCCCGGCGAGTGAGTCCCCGGCCGGACTGGGTGGCCATCAACGACGACCGCTGGGAGGCCTTCCGCGCCTCCTGGACCGACGCGACCGGACGCGAACCCCTGCCGGAGATCTGACCGCTCCGACCACCCAACTCCATTTGTCATTCCCTCACGAAAGGCAGTTCCATGACCACTTCGACAAATAGTGTGGAGGCTGTGAAGCCGACCAAGTCCGTGTACGTCGCCCGGCTCCTGACCGACGCCGTCACCCGCGAGCTCGACTCCCACGCCGGGCTCGGCTTCGACATCGGCCAGGAGGCGCCGCCCGCCCGGGCGGAGCTCTTGGAACGGGTGGCCGGGAAGGACGCCGCCATTGTCACGCTCACCGAGCGCATCGACGAGGAGTTCTTCACCGCGGCCGGCCCGAGCCTGAAGGTGGTGGCCAACGTGGCCGTCGGCTTCGACAACATCGACCTGGACGCCGCCGCCCGTCACGGGGTCACGGTCACCAACACGCCCGGTGTCCTGGACGGCGCCACCGCCGATCACACCTTCGCCCTCATCCTGGCGCTCGGCAGGCGCATCGTCGAGGCCGACCGGTTCATCCGCGAGGGCAATGACTGGGTGTGGGGGCCGCGCATGTTCGTCGGCCTGGACATCTCCGCCGGCGCGACCCTGGGCATCATCGGCCTGGGCCGCATCGGCCGCGCGGTGGCCCGGCGTGCGCGTGCCTTCGACATGCGCGTCATCGCCACCGACGCGACCCGGCAGCTCGGCAGCAGCGTCGACGGCGTCGAAATCGTCACCCAGGAGGAGCTGCTGGCCACCGCCGACGTGGTCACCCTGCACGTGCCGCTGCTGCCCTCAACCCGGCACCTGATCAACGCCGAGACGCTCGCTCTCATGAAGCCGGGCGCCTACCTGGTCAACTGCGCCCGCGGCGGCATCGTCGACGAGCAGGCGCTGATCGAGGCGATCGACTCCGGACACCTGCGCGGCGCCGCCATCGACACCTTCGAGGGCGAGCCGCGCGTCAACCCCGAACTGATCGCCCGCCCACAGGTCGTGCTCACCCCGCACACCGCCAGTGCCGGTGAGGCGACCCGCGACCGCATGTGCCGCCTCGCCGTCGACAATGTCCTCGCCGTGCTGGACGGGCGTGAGCCGCTCACCCCGGTCAAAGCGTCGTGACCGGGCGGCGGGCACCGCGTACACGAGACCGAAAGGGCAGCCCAATGAAACTGGTTCTGGCACCCGACTCCTTCAAGGAGAACATGACGGCACGCGAGGCCGCACAGGCGATGCGTCGCGGCGTCCTCGACGTGTATCCCGACGCCGAGACGGTCATGGTGCCGATGTCCGACGGCGGGGAGGGCTTCGTGGACGCGGTCACCGCCGCCTGGGGTGCCGAGCTCGTGGAGGTGTCCACCGTCGACGCCCTGGGCCGGCCCATCCGCGCCGCCTACGGGCTCGACGGTGATCGCGCCGTCATGGACGTGGCCAGCTGCGCCGGCCTGGAGCTCATCGCCCCCGCCGACCGCGACGTCCTGCACTCCAACACCGCCGGGCTGGGAGTGCTCATCAGGGACGCCGTGGGCCGCGGGGCGCGACGCATCATCCTGGGCATCGGCGGTTCGGCCACCAACGACGCCGGCCTGGGCATGCTCACCACCCTCGGAGCCGGGCTGCGGGACGAACACGGAGCGCAGATCGCTCCTTATCCGGGGCGGTTCGAGCGGATCGCCGAGATCGACACCTCCGGGCTCGTCCCGCAGCTGGCCGAGACCCGCTTCCAGGTCGCCTGCGACGTGACCAACCCGCTCACCGGCCCTACCGGCGCCACCGCCGTGTTCGGGCCGCAGAAGGGCGTCACCTCCGAGATGGTGCCGATTCTGGACCATGCCCTGGCCCACGTCGCCCGGGTATCCGGCCACGAGCCGGAGGCGGACACGCCCGGGGCGGGAGCCGCAGGCGGGCTCGGCTTCGCCCTGCGGGTCTTCCTCGGCGCGGAGCTCGAGCCCGGAGTTGAGCTGGTGGCCCAGGCGGTCGGCCTCGCCGACGCCGTCGTCGGGGCGGACCTGGTGCTGACGGGGGAGGGGTCCGTGGACGCCCAGACCCTGGCGGGCAAGACGCCCGCCGGGGTCGCCCGCCTCGCCGCAGGGGCGGGCGTGCCCTGCGTCGTCTTCGCCGGGCGCATCAAGGCCGGGGCCGAAAACCTGCTCGAACACGGGGTGCGCGACTTGGTGAAGGTCGGTTCCCCCGACGAGCCCCTGGAACAGGCGTTGCGCCACGGCCCGGACAACCTGCGTCGCGCCGTCGGCGACTACCTGCGGCGTTGACCCCAGTAGTAGGTGCGGGGACAGCGACCCGTCGTCGATTTACGACCCTGGGGTCCGTTTCACGACCACCCCGGGGTCGTAAATCAGCCCCGGGGGTCGTAAAGCGGCGGTGCGTAACTTCTAGTGATCGCGGCGAGTTAGTCGGCGGGAGTGCATGCCCCCGGCGTGTATCCGTATTCCGCCAGGGTCGCATAGGTCTCGTCGGTCGGGGGCGCGGTGAAGCCGTCCCCGACCGGCCCCGCGGGGACGGTCACCAGGTTCACCCCGTCGGCCGCATCCGTACCCGTGCTGCTGCGCACGGTGCGGGCCAGGCGCGCCAGGTCGAGCAGCCCGGTGCCGGAATCGGCCCCGAGGTCTCCGGTCAGGGTCCAGGCGAGTGACTGCATCGCCAGGGGGTTGTGTGCCCGCTCCAATATCCCCGCCAGTACGGCGCGCATGACGACGCCGGTGAAGCGGCTGCGCCGCTCGGCACCCTCCTGCTCGGACAGCGCCACCCACCGCCCATCGCGAAGGACCTCCGGGTGGCGCGACCGCACCAGCGCCAGGGCGTCCACACCGTTGAGGCGCTGCGTGCCCGCGGCATCTATCTGGAGCCCGGAGTAGGCGTCGCGTACGGGCTCATCGACCTCGACCTCAACCCCGCCCAGGGCGTCGACGATGTCCGCGAACTGGGCCATGTCGACCGTGACCACGTGGTCGGCTGCCACACCGTAGGCGGTGCACAGGGCATCGACCGTGTATTGGGCGCCCTGCAGGAAGGACGTGGTCAGGCGCTCGTCGAACAGCTGCCCCTGCGCCACGGTCAGGTCACGCGGCAGTACCAGCACGTTCAAGCCGGAGGCGGTCGGCTGCACCAGCGCGACGACGTCGGCGCGCGCCCCGTCGCCCACCTCCTCGACGCCGCCGTAGCGGGCGGGTCCGTCGGGCAGATCGGTGCGCGAGTCGGTGCCGATAACCAGCCAGGTCTCCGCCGTATCCCCCGCAGCGGTGGCACCGCCGGAGGCACTGCCGGGCAGATCGACGTCGAAGCGGTCCAGGCGGGTCCACAGCAGACCGAGGTCTCCCACTCCGAGAACCAGCAGCACGGCGAGAACGGCGCAGATGGCGGCGCGCAGCGGGTGCCTGCGTCCCCATGCACGCGCCCGCGCCCACCAGGCGGAAAGTGCCTGGTGGGCGCGGGCGAGGAAGCCGACCGTTGTGGGCGAGTTCTCCGAGGAGGTCATCACCCGGGCAGACTAGTCAGCAATCAGGCGTGACGGCGGGTGCGCAGCAGCACGGCGCCGGAGGCGAGCAGGCCGGCCGCGAGAATGGCCGGGACCAGGCCCTCACCACCGGTCTTGGCCAGCTGCTTGCTGGAGGCCTTGGCCGGAACGGCGACCGCCACGGTCGCGGAGGTGTTGTCCGCCGTCGTCGTGGTGGGGTCGTTCTGGGTGATGGCGGTGTCGTCGGAGTTGTTGTCGCGGGCGGCGAGGTTGTACGCGCCGTTCGTGACGGTGATCAGGGAGGTGGAGTCGCCGCCCTCGCCGTAGCGGGAGCCGGTCAGGCGCATCACATAGGTTCCGTCGGGGACGGAGGGGGCGGGGAAGGTGCCGTTGAAGTTGCCATCGGCGTCAACGGTGCCGGAGCCGATGGTGGCCACGGGGGTGGCGTCGGCCGACTCGGCGTCGGCCTGGCGGATCAGGGTGGCGGTGGCGGTCTCGCCCGGGGTCAGGCCGGAGGCCGTGATCTCGAAGGTCTGGGATCCGGCCGCACCACTGATCGTGTAATTGCCGGAGAAGTCGGTGCCGTCCAGGATGATCCGCTCGCCGGCCGTGTCGCTCTCGTCACCGTTGTAGCTGAGGCACTGAGCGGCCACGTACCAGGGGTCTTCGTTGGGGTCGCCACCGACCTCGGCGACGGCGGTGGACAGGTCCACGGTGGCGGTCCAGGTGCCGTCGGTGCCGGGGTCAACCGTGACGGGCGTGGAGTAGGTGGAGCCGTTCACGTCGTTGGTGAGGGCGACGGCCACCTTCCCGGGGTTCTCCGAGTTGCCGCAGCCAGAGCCGGTCACGGTGATGGACGAGTTGGGGTCGACGACGCGGCTGTCGGGGGCGTCGAGCGTGAAGCCGTCATCGGTGGTGTAGGCGAATGCCGGGGTCGATACGACGACGCCGGCGGCAACGAGCGCGGCGGCACCGATGGCGGTGATGGGGCGTCCGAGACGCATGAATCCTCCAGATGGGATAGACGAGGTGCGGCGCGGGGAGCGCCGGACCCAGCCAAGCCTTCCTTGATCTCGGTTTGAAGACAAGTCCCTTTCGTGTGATCTCTTTGTGATCCCGCTTCCATATGGTGCAACAGGTGTCACATCAGTCTCATAGCTGGGACCTAAGGCCCGGTGAGTCTGGCGTTTCGCGTTTGGGCGTTGGACCGTCTGCCCCTACTTGGACCGTCTGCCCCTGCTTGGACCGCCCACGCCCCGTTGGACCGCTGTAACCGGCGGATACGGCGGTCCAACGGGGGGACAGGGGTCCAACTGGAAAAGCGCGGTACCCCCTGCGCCTGCGGGGTCGGCCCGCCCCAATGCGCGGAGAGCCGCCCATCCGGGCCCCGCGCCTGCGTACCCCGCCCCGTCAGGCCGGCTGACTTCGCCTCACGCCGCCTCGCCCGGCCCGGCGCCTCACCAGATGCTCACGCGCTCCTCCGGCGGGAGCCACAGTGCATCGTGATCGGTGACGTTGAAGGCCTCGTAGAAGGCATCCACGTTGCGCACAATCCCGTTGCAGCGGAACTCCGCGGGGGAGTGCGGGTCGATCGTCAGCAGCAGCTCGGCGTAGTCGTCCCGGCTCTTGTTACGCCAAATGCGGGCCCAGGAGTAGAAGAAGCGCTCCAGGCCGGTGAGGCCGTCGATCACCGGCGCCTCGGCCACCGAACCGATGCCGGCGTCGGCCAGGGCCAGCGCATAGGCCTTCAGAGCGATGCCCAAGCCGCCCAGGTCGCCGATGTTCTCCCCGATCGTGAGTTCCCCGTTGACATGGGGGACGGCATCGCCGTCCTTGCCCTCGGCCTGCGCCCGCGCCACCAGCGCCGCCGGACGGTAGGCGTCGTACTGGGCAATCAGCGCATGGGTGCGGGCCTCGAAGGCCTCCCGGTCGGCCTGGGTCCACCAGTCGGTCACCTTGCCGTGCCCGTCGAAGGTGGAGCCCTGGTCGTCGAAGCCGTGGCCGATCTCGTGACCGATCACGGCGCCGATGCCGGCGTAGTTGATGGCGTCGTCGGCGTCCGGGTCGAAGAAGGGCGGCTGCAGGATCGCCGCCGGGAAGACGATCTCATTCATGGTCGGGTTGTAGTAGGCGTTGACCGTCTGCGGGGTCATGTGCCATTCGTCCCGGTCCACCGGGCCGCCCAGTTTGCGCAGGGCGCGGGCCAGCTCGAAGGCCTCAACCGAGCGCACCGAGCCGACGACGTCGCCGGGCGTGACCGTGACGGCGGTGTAGTCGCGCCACTTGCTCGGGTAGCCGATCTTCGGCGTGAACAGGGACAGCTTCTCCAGGGCGCGCTCGCGCGTGGCCGGGCTCATCCAGTCCAGGGCGGAGATCGACTGGCGGTAGGCCTCGATCAGGCGGGCGACCAGCTGCTCCATGCGCGCCTTGTGGGCGGGCGGGAAGTGCCGGGCCACGTACAGCTCGCCCAGCGCCTCCCCCAACGTTCCCTCGATCAGGCCCACTCCGCGCTTCCAGCGGGCCCGCAGCTCGTCCACGCCCTGCAGCCTGTGGGAGTAGAAGTCGAAGTTCTCCTCCACGAAGTCCTTCGACAGCAGGGTGGCGCGGCCATGCACCACATGCCAGGCCGCCCAGGCGCGCAGGTCCGCCAGTGGCGTGTCCTGCCACACCTGCGCCAGGTGCGCCAGGTAGTCGGGCTGCTCGACGATCGTGTGCTCCAGCAGGGTCCCCAGCGGCGCATCCGCGGCCGCGACGGCCTCGGCCACGCCCTCGCGCCAGATCCGCCAGGGGAAGGCGGGTGCGGAAGCCGTCAGGTCATCCCAGGTCGTAGGGTTGTTGATCTTCTCAATGTCGCGGCAGGCCACCACATCCCAGTGCCCCTTGGCCAACGCCGTCTCCAACGCCATGATGCGTCCGGCGAGCGCGTCCGCGCCGGCCCCCAACTGCTCCGGCAGACCCGCCAGTTCCAGCATGCGCGCCACGTGGGCGACGTACGCCTGGCGGATCTCGGCGCGGTTCTCCTCCCGGTAGTAGGACTCGTCCGGCAGGCCCAGGCCCGACTGAGCCATCCAGGTGGTGTAGCGGTCCGGGTCGTTCAGGTCGACCTCGACGTCGATGGCTACCGGCCCGACAAAACCTGCGGCCAGGTGCGCGCCCAGGGCGCGGGCAAGCGCCTCCTTGTCCGCCGCCACAAGGACCGGTTCCAGCTCGGGGGATAACGGGCCGGCACCGAGCTGCTCGACGTGCTCCTCATCGAGGAAGGCGGCGTACAGGGCGCCGAGCTTGCCCGCGGAGGTGGTGGGAACGTCGTCGTGCGGGGCGTCTGCCAACTCCTGGAGAATGTCGCGGCAGGCGGCCTCGGCGGCGTCGCGCAGCACCAGGAAGGAGCCGGTGGCCGGGCGGTCGGCGGGGATCTGCGTGCCGCTCAGCCAGCTCCCGTTGACGTGGCGGTACAGGTCGTCCTGCGGCCGCACGGAGGCGTCGGCGGCGGCGATCTCGTACACGCCCGCCAGCACGGCGGCATCGGAGTCGGCGGGCGCCGCCGGGGCGTCGGCGCCGGCGGGGGAAGCAGTCGGTTCAGTCATGGCGCAACGCTAGCCCGCGGTTGCACATCCGCCCGTATTCGCTAGCTGAGGGCGTCGGAGCTGTTCGCGTGGGGCACAATCTCCTTATGCGCATTCACATCGGTACCGACCACGCCGGATTCGAGCTCAAGGGCATTCTCGTGGACCACTGGCGACAGGCCGGACACGAGGTCGTCGACCACGGCTGCTACGTCTACGACCGCATGGACGACTACCCGGAGTTCTGCATCGCCTGCGCCGAGGCGGTGGTGGCCGACCCGGGCAGCCTGGGCGTGGTACTCGGTGGCTCCGGCAATGGCGAGCAGATCGCCGCCAACCTCGTCGACGGCGTGCGCGCCGCGCTCGTGTGGAACGAGGAGGTCGCGCGGCTCGCCCGTCAGCACAACGACGCCAATGTGGCCGGGCTGGGCGCCCGCATGCACAGCACCGACGAGGCGGTGCGGATCCTGGACGCCTTCATCGCCGAGCCCTTCAGCGGCGACCAGCGCCACCAGAACCGTATCGACCAGATGGCCGCCTACGAGGCGCGCCGCAGCCATCCCCAGGATTGAGACCAACCGCTGCGGCGCCTTAACCAGCGTGTAGCGTTCCCGGTATGCCCGAAGGTCACACCGTCCACCGCCTCGCCGACGCCCTCACCGAGTTGTACGGCGGCCAGCGCCTGGAGGTGTCCTCGCCGCAGGGGCGCTTCGCCGCCGGAGCCGCCCGCCTGAACGGGCAGATACTCCTGGGCGCGCAGGCGCACGGCAAGCAGTTGTTCCTGCCCTTCGCCCCGGCTCCCGACCTGCCCCAGGACGCCCCGGACGTGACCTGGGTGCGCATCCATCTGGGCCTGTACGGCTCGTGGACCTTCGCCGGCGACAGCGCCTTCACCGCGCCCCATTCCATTGGCGCGCCCCGCCGCAGAGTGGGGGAGCGGGGCGAGCACGCCCTCGCCCACGGCGGCGGTTCCGCGTTGTCCGGCCTAGACGGGCAGGAGCCGGCTCCCGCCGCGCCCGGACAGTGGGCCCCGCCCGAGCCCCGCGGTGCCGTCCGGCTGCGGCTCGCCGGGGAGCATGGGGTGGCGGACCTGACCGGCCCGACCGCCTGCGAGTTGCTGGATGCCGACGGCGTGGCCGCGGTGCGCCGTCGCCTGGGGCCGGACCCGCTGCGCCCGGATGCCGACCCCAAGGACTTCATCACCGGTGTTCGCCGCCGCAAGCGCACCATCGGCGAGCTACTCATGGATCAATCGATTCTGGCCGGGGTTGGCAATATCTACCGCGCCGAGGTCCTGTTCCGGGTGGGGCTGTCCCCATTCCGACAGGGCAAGCGGATCAGCGCCAAGCGGCTGCAGGAGATTTGGGACGACCTGGTGCCGCTCATGGAATACGGGGTCGCCACAGGTTTCATCACCACGGTCGACGCCGCGGAGGCGCCCGAGCCGTTGCCCGAGGGTGACGCGGAGGCCGGGCGCTGGTACGTCTACCACCGCGCGCTGCGGCCCTGCCTGCGCTGCGGCACTCGCATTGCCGAGCGGGAGGTTGGCGGGCGGCGCCTGTTCTGGTGCCCCACCTGCCAGGCCTACTGACCGTGACTGACCGTTACTGCCGTCCGTCCGCCTTGCGGTGTGGCAGCAGCGCGATGATGAGCAGCGCGACGCCGATTCCTGCCAGCAGCACAATCAGCGCGGTGACCGGATCGACTTTCACGCCCACGGCGACGGCGAGCAACAGCCCGCCCAGCACCAGCAGAATCAGTCCCCACACCAGGGTGCTGGCCCGCACGCCCCGCGGGGCGGCCGGGGCCGAGGCGGTGTTCGCGCCGTTCTTCTGCGCCTCGGCGCCCTGGTTGAGCGTGCCCTTGCGCGGCGCGCTCCAGACATCGCGTTCCGGGGTGAGCGGCGGCAGGTCGTGAGGCGGCCGCGCGGCGGGGGACTCGGGCGGTTTACCGGCCGGCAGTTGCCAGGTGGTCGCCGGGTCGGGCGAGTCCGGCGCCGTCAGGGGCAGCGGGGCGGTAGGGGGATCGTCGGGGGTGGTGGCGTCCAGCTTGCGGGTCTCCTCCTCCGGGCTCGCGTCCGGGGCGACGCCGGACTCGTTACGCCCAGCGTCGGTGGTGTCCGCGACCTCCGCGGGCCGGTCATCCGGGTCTGTGGTGATCTCACTCGTGTTCTCGTTCATGGTCTTCTCCTTAAACATCCGGCCGCAGGTCAGTGAGTCGGGGTAGGCGTGGGCTCCGCGGTCGACGACGAGGTCGAGGGCCCGGCCGACGGCTCATCGGAAGGCTGCGCCGAGGCCGGGGCCGACGGCTCGGCCTGCCCGTCGGCGGCGGCCCCGGCCTCCAGGGCCTCACTCACGCAGTTGTCCCAGGCCTCGCGGCCGGCACCCGTCAAGTTGGAGACGTCATACCAGCTGCCGTCCCAGTAGTCGTCCTCGTAGGGATCCGCATCCTCTGAACCGTCCTCCGCGGCGGTCTCGGCATTCCGGGCCTCCTCCGCGGCTTCTGCGCAGATATCGGCGGTGTCGCTGTCGATGGCGTCATGCGTCATGCCGGGAACCGGGAGCCCGTCGTGGGAGTTGCCGTTGGCGTCCACCCAGTACCAGACGATCCACACCTCGTTGTTCTGGTTCCCGTACCAGGTCACTTCGCTGGGCTGCTCGGCTACGCGCACCTCTCCCGTGCCCATCTCAATGTCGAGCATCAGGGCGGTTCCGGAGGCCCGGGCCGCCGGTGAGACGACCGAACTGGTCTCGTCCATGCTCAGGCGCGCGACGGCGTAGTTGTTGACGCTGCTCCCGTCGACCCGAAAGCGGGCCTCCTGCCAGTAGCCGCCGTCGCTGACCGGCTGGCCGTCGACGAGCCAGTCGTCCTTGAAGTCGGCGGTGAACTCACCCATGCCCACCTCCGCGTCAACGGCCAGGTTCTGGCCCGTGACGGTGCGCACCGTGACCTCGCCGACGCCGACGCTGAGCCGCGCCCGCGTGTGCGGTTCGGCGCCGGCCGGCATGTCGCGCAGGTCAAGCACGATGCTTCCCACCGCGTAGTCACCCAGGCTTACCACGTTCGCGTTGCCATCGGCGGCGGTCAGCTGCGGCTCCAGGTCGGCCCAGGTCAACGTGACGGTGTTGGTGGTGCCACCGCGGGTGGTGCTGCGTGCGCTCAGGGCACCCTCTGGCATGCTGGTGCCGATCGCCAGTACGGGCACGGCCACCATCACGGCGAGCCAGCCCGTGGCGGTCATCCAGCCGCCGCGGCGCCCACGCAGGGCACTGATGATGACGCCCGCTCCCAGCAGCGCGGTGACGGTGCCGACCATGGCGAAGCCCGCCGCCAGCGGACCCATGCTGCCGGTCGAACAGGTCAGCACGATCACGGCGATGCAGCAGCAGGCAATGCCCATAATCGCCAGCCCCAGGCGTCGACTCGGCCCGGGACGACGGGGCCGCACCGGCCGGACGGGACGGGGAGCGACGTAAGTCGGCCGGCGCGCCGCCGACGCCGGTGTGCCGGGCGCGGCCGTCGGCCTGGTCGCGGCGTGGCCGGCACCGGCCTGTGCGGGCATGGGGCGAGTGGGGCCCGACGCCGTCGGGCCGGGCATGCCCGCGGGTGCGTTGTGCGCCGCGTCTGCGCGCACGGCGCCGTCTGCCCCACCGGCTGCCCGCGCGGCAGCGGCGTAAGGGGTGGCGTGTGCCGCGGGGGCCCCGGGGGGCGGCGTCCTCACCTGCGGCCCCGCCGCCGGTGGAGCGGCGTAGGGCATGCCGGCGCCCGGCGTCGGTGAGCCCGGGGAGCCCGGAGCCGGCGGCTTTTGACGCTGCCGTCGCTGGAAGACGCGGTAGGCCCAATACACCAGCCCCACCATCAGGCAGGTCCACACCACGGGCCAGAACCCGTTGTACAGGTCCGATTCGGCCAGGCCGGTGATGTACCAGGAGGGGACCAGGCCGTGGTCGAGCAGCACCCAGCCGGCGATGAAGGTGGCCAGCGCTCCGGCGAGTCCGGCGTCGAAGTCACCGCCGACAGCCTGCTCCAAGTGGATACGGTCGTCGGACTCCTCGGGCATGAGCGCCCAGCCCAGGCCGTACAGCACCAGCCCGATGCCGCTGAAGATGGTCAACACCAGCCAGATGCAACGCACCAGGGTGGGATCCAGGCCGAGGCGGCGGGCGACCCCGCCGGCAACGCCACCGATCCAGCGCTCATTGGTGCGCACCAGGCCGGTGCGGCGCAGAGACTCGAAGAACCCCGCCGATGCCGGCCGGTGCGGGGGCACGGGCGCGCCGGCGTCGGGCGGGAAGGCGCCCTGCGGCGGCACGCCCCCAGGTGGCGCAGCACCCGGCGGCATGTCGTCCGCGGGGACCGTGCCCGGCGGAGGCACCGGCCCACCGGAGGGCTCGGGTTGTCCGGCACCGGGGCTGGGCGCCCGGTCTTGCGGCTGGTCGGCGGGCGGCTCGGTAGGGGGCACTTCACTCATGGCCCCATCCTCGGCGCCCCGGCGGCTCCAACGCGATGGGGGGCTCCCCTGAGTCGCCCCCGATTCTCCCGCCCGAGTCCCTGAATTCCGTTTACGGACCTGCCTGGAGGACGGTTCCGCGTGCCAACATGGGGGCATGACCCAGACCGCCTCCGGCGCGCCCTCCGCATTCGGGGACCGGTCTGCGTCCGCGCCCTCGCAGCAGCTGCCGACGCCGACCGCCGCTCCGGTGGGCGCCGGCGCGGGGGCGCCGTCGCCCGGTCGTCCCCCGCTGCTGCGCCCGCCCTACCGGGCCGCAGCGCCGTGCCCGTCGCGGGTCGTCGCCGGCGTATGCGCGGGGATGGCCGTTCACCTGGGGCTGCCGGTCGGCGTCGTGCGGCTGGCCATGGTGCTGGCGGCGACCATGAGCGGCGCCGGCGTCCTGCTGTACCTACTGCTGTGGGCATTCGTGCCCACTGGCAACCCGCTCAGCCCGGCACCGCTGCCGCCCGCGCGAGCCCGACTGGCCGCCCGGTTGGCGGGCCGCACCGCCGATCGGCCGCTGCTGACGCCCAGGCTGCGCGGCCTGGTCGGCGGCGGCTCCCTGCTGCTGGCCGCCGCCATGATTGCCGCCTGGCGGGAGGGCGTGTTCACCGGTGGCGCCGGCCTGCTGCTACCGCTGATCCTGATCGCCTCCGGCGCCGCCCTGGCCTGGTCCCAGGCCGACGCCGTCACCGGCCCGGAACGGGACTCCGGCACCATCGTGCGCCTGGCCGGGGGCGTGCTGCTGGCGGCCGCCGGCGTCCTGCTGCTGATCGGCGACGACGTCCCGCCGCGTGAGCTGGTCAAAGGCGCCCTGACCGGTGGCGCCCTGGTGGCGGGCATCGGCCTGGTCCTGGCGCCCCTGTGGCTGCGCACCAATCGCGCCCTGTCGGACACCCGTGCCGCCGAGGCCCGCGAGGCCGAGCGCGCCGACATCGCCGCCCACCTGCACGACTCCGTGCTGCAAACCCTCACCCTGATCCGCAAGCGCGCCGACGATTCCGAGACGGTGGCGCGTCTGGCCCGCTCCCAGGAGCGCGAACTGCGCGCCTGGCTGTACACCGACCGCCCCGAGGCCGCCGCCTCCACCGCCGACGTCCTGCGCGAGCTGGCGGCCGAGATCGAGGATCGCCACGGCGTCGAGGTTGAGCTCGTGATCGTGGGGGACCGGCCCCCGGACGCGGCAACGGAGGTCGTGGTCGCCGCCGCCCGGGAGGCGCTGTCCAACGCCGTGCGCCACGGCACCCCGCCGGTGAGCGCCTACGCCGAGATCGCCGCCGACCACCTGGACGTGTTCGTCCGCGACCATGGTGCCGGCTTCGACCTGGCGGAGGTCGCCCCCGACCGACACGGCGTGAAGGAGTCGATCATCGGGCGCATGGAACGCCATGGCGGCCGTGCCACCGTGCGCTGCCGCGAGAGCGGCACCGAGGTACACCTGTCCCTGGCCACACCGGTCGGCCCGGCCACGCCTGCCTCGCCGTCGCCCGCGTCCGGAGCCTCGGCCGGGCCGGCCTCCCCGCACTGACGGCCCACGTCGTCGCCCGCCCTCGTCCAGAACGCAGCCGCCCACTCCCATCCAGAACCAGGAGTTCCCCGTGACCCAGCCGCCCGCCTCCGATCAGCCCGAACAGCCCCCGCTGCGCATCCTCGTCGTCGACGACCACGCCCTGGTGCGCGCCGGCGTGCGCGCCGAGCTTGCCGCCGACGCCCCCGACCTGGAGGTGATCGCCGAGGCCGACGAC
Organism: Actinomyces sp. Z5; assembly: GCF_003287795.1. Classification (NCBI taxonomy): domain Bacteria; kingdom Bacillati; phylum Actinomycetota; class Actinomycetes; order Actinomycetales; family Actinomycetaceae; genus Actinomyces; species Actinomyces sp. Z5. The sequence continues at coordinate 33,363 of NZ_QMIN01000098.1, read as the reverse complement.
GTCGAGGGCGCCATCGCCGCCGTTCACGCCCTGACCCCCGACGTGGTCCTGCTGGACGTGCACCTGCCCGGCGGCAACGGCGGGGGAGGGGCCGAGGTCGTCACCGCCTGCCGGGACGTGCCCGCCACCCGCTTCTTGGCCCTGTCGGTATCCGACGCCTCAGAGGACGTCGTGGGCGTGATCCGTGCCGGCGCTCGCGGCTACGTCACCAAGGCCATCTCCTCAACCGACCTGGCGCAGGCGGTGCGGCGCGTCGCTGCGGGGGACGCCGCCTTCTCCCCACGGCTCGCCGGCTTCGTGCTGGACGCCTTCGGTGCCGGGGCGGGGGAGGTCGCGGTGGCCGACTCCGAACTGGATCGGCTCTCCGCCCGCGAGCGCGAGGTCATGCGCCTGATCGCCCGCGGCTACACCTACAAGGAGTGCGCCGCGGAGCTGTTCATCTCCGTCAAGACGGTGGAGACCCACGTGTCCGCCGTGTTGCGCAAGCTGCAGCTGTCCAACCGCAACGAGCTCACCCGCTGGGCCGCCGCCCGCCGCATCGTGTAGCCGACGAGCCGTCGTCGACCACGCCCCGTGACGCGCATCCGTGCTCGGGGAAGGCAGCCGGGTCCTGCCGCCCTGGAACCGGTCATCCGGAAACGGTAGGCTGCTGGTACGCCCGGAGCGGCGGCTTCCTGGGCAGGCGGAGCGAGGTGGGAGGCATGGAGGACTTCCTGGCGGGCATGCTGATGACCGTGGTCTTCGCCGCCAGCGGTGTTCTGGGCACCGTCATCGGTGTCAAGATGAAACGCGGGGCCCTCAAACCGAACTCCTTTGCGGGGGTGCGCATCCCCCGTGCCTACCGTTCCGAGGAGGACTGGTATCAAATCCAGTCGGCCTGTGCGAACGCCGTACTGCTGCTGGGCTTCATATGCTTCGACTCCGCCGTGCTGTTCGTGATTCAGGCGTTCCTGCCTGAAATCATCCCGTTCGTAGTTCCGGTAGTCATAATGCTGATACAAATGGTTCTCGGCATTGCCCTGATTTGGTACGCAGCCTTGACCGCGGGCAAGGAATCGCCCAAGCGCTGAGCCGGTGACCGCGGCGCGTGCGCGCGTGACGGGGTGAATCGTGCGAAGATGACGGCCGTGACCCAGCAGGCCCCTTCGGACTCGATGCCCGAGCAGATCGCCAGGGCCGCCGCACACGTCGCCGCCGGCGGACTACTGGCACTGCCCACCGACACCGTCTACGGCCTGGGCGTGCGCGCCGACGACGCGGACGCCGTCTCCCGCCTGCTGGCCGCCAAGGGTCGTGGCCGCAGCATGCCGCCGCCCGTGCTGATCGCCGGCGTGTCCCAGCTCGACGGCGTCGTCGCCCACGTCCCGGAGGCGGCCCGTGCCCTCATGGAGACCTTCTGGCCCGGAGCGCTCACCCTCGTACTCGACGCCGCGCCGAGCCTCGGCTGGGACCTTGGGGAGACCGGCGGCACGATCGCCGTGCGCATGCCCGACCACCCTCTGGCCCTGGCCCTGCTGCACGCCACCGGCCCCATGGCCGTCACCAGCGCCAATGCCACGGGACGGCCCCCGGCCACCGACGCCGCCGGAGTGCGCGCCGCCTTCCCGGGGCGCGTCGTCGACGCCGGGGACGCTGCCGCAGGCCAGCCCGCAACCGCGGACATACTCCTGCTCGACGGCGGCCCCACCCCGGGCTCGGTACCCTCCACCATCGTCTCCCTGGCCGGGACGGCCGCGCAGGCCCCCGCGGTGCTGCGGGAGGGTGTCATCACCCGCGCGCGATTGGAGGGCGTGGACGCATGAGGGTCTATCTGCTCGTGCTGCTGGTCGCTGCGGCCGTCACCTATGTGGCCGTGCCGATCGTGCGTCACCTCGCCCTGGTCAGCGGTGCCCTCACCCCGGTACGGGCGCGGGACGTGCACTCCAAGCCGATCCCGCGGCTGGGGGGTGTGGCCATGTTCGCCGGCTTCGCCACCGCGATGGTGGTCGCCTCCCAGGTGCCCTACCTGTCCCGCGTCATCGACTCCTCGGCCTGGGCGGTGGTGCTGGGGGCGGGCCTGGTGTGCGTCCTCGGGGTTATCGACGACCTGTGGGAGCTTGACTGGATGACGAAGCTCGTGGGGCAGGTGCTGGCGGCCGGCGTCATGGCGTGGCAGGGCGTGCAGCTGATCACCTTCCCCGTCGGCGGGCTGACCATCGGCTCCTCGCGGCTGTCCCTGTTCTCGACCATCATCGTGGTCCTGGCGGTCATCAACGCCGTCAACTTCGTCGACGGCCTGGACGGGCTGGCCGCCGGCATCATCGGCATCGGCGCCTCCGCCTTCTTCCTGTACGTCTACGTGCTGACCCGCCACACCTCCCCGGAGTCCTACACCTCCCTGGCGGCCACCGTGATGGCGGCCCTGATCGGCATCTGCTTGGGATTCCTGCCCCACAACTTTCATCCCGCCACCATCTTCATGGGCGACTCCGGCTCCATGCAGCTGGGGCTGATCAGTGCCGCCGGCACCATCATCGTCACCGGGCAGATCGACCCGGGCACGCTCGGGGGGCCGACGGCGGTGCCCGTGTTCCTGCCGGTGCTCATCCCCCTGGCGGTGCTGCTGCTGCCGCTGATGGACATGATCATGGCGATCGTGCGCCGCACCCGCGCCGGCCACAGCCCCTTCCACCCCGACCGCATGCACATGCACCATCGTCTGCTCGCCGCCGGCCACTCCCACCGCCGTGCCGTGCTGGTGATGTACGTGTGGGCCGCCGTCGCCGCGTACTCCGTGGCGGCCATGGCCTTCTTCCCCCTGCGCTGGGTCCTGGCGGGCGCCGCCGTCGGTGTGGTCCTCGCCCTGGTGGTGACGGCGGACCTGATGCCCGGCGTCCGCGTCGCCTGGACGCGTCACCTGGGCGCCCGCCACGCCCGCCCCCGACGCGTCAGGGGGGAGCGGCGTTGAAGCAGAGGCGGGGGCCGAGCCAGAAGCGGTCCTTATCGCAGCGGATGTCGCAGCAGTCCCTGTTCCGCCGCACCGCGGTGCGCGTCGCCTGGGCGGGCGGTGTGATTGCCGCGGTCGCGTTGATTGCCGGCGCCCTGGCGGGCGGTGGCGCCTGGGCCGGGGCGGCGTGGGGTGCCCTGACCGGGGTTCTGCTGACCGTCGTCACCGTCATCGCCCTGCTCATCCCCTGGGACCGCTTCCCCATGCTCGCGTCGGCCGGGGTAATGGTCTCCTTCGCCGCGAAGATCCTCGTGGTGATCGGCGTGGTGCTGGTGCTCGGAGCGCACCGCGGTGCGCTGGCGCCGGGCTGGTTCTTCTGTGCCTTCGCCGCGGTGCTGCTGGGGGTGACCGTCGTCGAGGTCGTCTCGCTCGGCTCCGGCAGCCATGCGCCCTCAGGGCGTCCCGCGGGCAACAACTCGGATGATAAGACCTAAAGACTTAGGCGCGTCGGCGTGCCGAAGCGTGCCCGGCACCGTCACCTGCATCCGGGAGGCGCAATCCTCAACCGCCATGCAACGGAATCCGGGGGCACGGGCGTGCGACCGGCGCCGAAGCGGGGTAGGGTCACTGCACCATGAGGGGAGTACCATGACCGCCAGGTGCCGGCGCTGGAGGCGGTGGCAGATGCCATCGGGCACCGCCGCTGCGGCGCGCCGCGGTAACATCCCGCAGTCCGCAATCGTTCTTGAGGAGGTCCGGTGACAACGAGCGCGATCCTCGCATCCGGTCTGGCCGCGATCGTCCCGGCAGCGGACGAGGGCGGCTTCGAACCCCCCTCGATCGACGACTTCTATCCCGAGCCCTTCGCCTTCCTGGGCACGCCCTTCGAGCTCAACCGGGTCATGCTGGTGCGCATCATCATGACGCTGGTGCTGGTGGCTCTGTTCGGCATCGGCGCGTCCCGCGCCAAGGTGGTGCCGGGGCGGATGCAGAACGCGCTGGAGATGCTGCTGGAGTTCGTCCGCAAGAACATTGCGGTGGAGATCCTCGGCGAGAAATACGGCAAGCGCTACACCCCGATCATCACCACGATCTTCCTGGGCGTGTTCTTCCTGAACCTCTCCGGCGTGATACCCGGCCTGCAGATCGCCTCCACCGGCGTGGTGGGCATGCCGCTGGTCTTCGCCATCGTCTCCTACATCGCCTTCATTTACGCGGGTGTACGCACGAACGGGGTCGGGAAGTTCACCCTGCGCTCGCTGGTGCCGGCGGGCGTGCCCGGCTTCCTGTATCCCCTGATCGTCCCGGTCGAGTTCCTGTCGACCTTCGTGATGCGCCCGTTCACGCTGACCGTCCGACTCATGGCGAACATGATCTCCGGGCACCTGCTGCTGTCGCTGTGGTTCCTGGCCACCAACGCACTTTTCGTGTACGCGTCGGCGCAGCTGAAGGCCGTTGGCGTGGTCACTCTGGCGGCGGGTATCGTCTTCATCCTGTTCGAGACGTTCATCGCCGCGCTGCAGGCCTACATCTTCGCGCTGCTGTCCGCCGTCTACATCGAATCGTCGGTGCACCTGCACTGACCCGCCCCCGAACAACCCACCCACCTACCAACACTGAGGAGAAACCCCATGGGAATCACCGGTTCTATCGCGACGATCGGCTACGCCCTGGCGACCGTCGGTCCCGCCCTCGGCATCGGCATGGTCGTGGCCAAGACCCAGGAGTCCACCGCCCGGCAGCCCGAGGTCGCCGGCGTGCTGCGCACCAACATGTTCATCGGTGCCGCCCTGATCGAGGCCCTCGGCCTGCTCGGCTTCGTCGCCGGCTTCATCTTCCACTGATCGTTACGGAGTGACCAGCATGTCTGTCGGTACCGTCGTGCTGCCGGCGGCCGGGACCCCGGAGGGAATTGGTCTGTTCATCCCCGACCTGGCCGACCTGGTTTGGGGCACGATCTGCTTCCTGATCATCGCCGTCGTCCTGATCAAGTACGCCCTGCCGCGATTCAACGCGGTGCTCGACGAGCGCACCGCGAAGATCGAGGAGGGCCTGGCCCTGACGGAGAAGGCCAAGGAGGAGCAGTCCGGGGCCGAGGCCCGTGCGGCCCGGCTTGTGGAGGACGCCCGCCTGGAGGCCGCCAAGATCCGCGAGAACGCCCAGGCGGAGGCGGACAAGATCATTGCCGACGCCCGTGCCGAGGCCGCCGGCGAGGCCGGCCGCGCCATGGAGGCCGCCGAGCGGCAGATCCAGGCGGACAAGCAGGCCGCCCAGATCTCGCTGCGCTCCGACGTCGGCCTGCTGGCCACGGACCTGGCGGAGAAGCTCGTCGGTGAGCACCTGTCAGACACGGAGCTGTCCGGTCGCGTCATCGACCGCTTCCTTGACGAACTCGAGAACGCGCCGGTGAGCCCGGCCTGGTCCGCCAGAGCGGGGTCGGTCCGGTGAAAGCCGGAACCGCCACCACCCGCGCCCAAGCCGAGGAGGCCTGGGCGCCGGTCCTGGCCGCCGCCGGTGCGCAGGGGCAGGAACTCGGCGAACAGATCCTCACCGTGGCCCACGCGATCGCCTCCAACCCGCTGCGAGGCCCCCTGACGGACCCCAATCGCGAGCCGGAGCACAAGGCCGCGCTGGCCGCCCGCCTGTTCACGGGACGTGTGGACGCGCGCGTGGTGGAGCTGCTGCAGGGCATGGCGCGGGGCCGCTGGTCCCGGCCCGTAGACCTGATCAGTGCGCTGCACGACCTGGGCATCCAGTCGATTCTGGCCGGCGCCCGGGCGGGTGGCACCCTCGACGACGTCGAGCAGGAGGTCTTCGCCGTCTCCCGCCAGGTAGCCGCCAACCGGGAGATCCGGCAGGCGCTCGAGCCGGCCCGCCGCACCAGTACCGAGGCTCGTGTGCGCCTGGCCCAGCGGCTGTTCGCCTCACGCATCTCCCACCCCGCCATGACCCTGGTGGTCTGGTGCGTGCGACACCAGCCGGAGGTCGCCGTCGGCGGGGTGCCCTACAACCTGCGCCGCGTCACCGAGCTGGCCGCCGCCATGCAGAACCGGGTGATCGCCGACGTCGTCACGGCCGTGCCGCTGACCACCCGGCAGCAGACCCGGCTGCGCGACATCCTGGCCCGGCGGCTGGGATACGACGTCGAACTCAACCTGCAGGTCGATCCGGAGGTCATCGGCGGCGTGCGGGTCATGGTGCGCGACCTCGTCATGGACTCCACCGTGCGCCACTCGCTCGCCGGGCTGCGCACCGCACTGACCGGATGACCCGCCTCCCGGCGCCGACGCCACATACAAGCCAAACGAACCGCTGCGATAACGCAGCCAGCCACAGCGAAGGAGACGACAGATGGCTGATATGACCATCGCCGCGGAGGACGTTCGCTCCGCCCTGGACGAGTTCGTCGATTCCTACCGGCCGGCGGAAGTCGCCGCCGACGAGATCGGGCACGTGGTCTTCGCCGCCGACGGCATCGCCCACGTGGAGGGCCTGCCCGGGGCCATGGCCAACGAGCTGCTCACCTTCGAGGACGGCACCGCCGGACTGGCCATGAACCTGGACGAGCGCCAGATCGGCGTGGTGATCCTGGGCGACTACTCCGACATCGACGAGGGACAGGTCGTGCACCGCACCGGTGAGGTGCTCTCGGTACCGGTGGGGGACGGCTTCCTCGGGCGCGTCGTCGACCCGCTGGGCCGCCCCATCGACGGGCTCGGTGAGATCGCCGCCGAGGGGCGCCGCGCCCTGGAGCTGCAGGCCCCCGGCGTGATGGCCCGCAAGTCCGTGCACGAGCCGCTGCAGACCGGCCTGAAGGCCATCGACTCCATGATTCCGATCGGTCGCGGACAGCGACAGCTGATCATCGGCGACCGCAAGACGGGCAAGACCGCCATCGCCCTGGACACGATCCTGAACCAGAAGGCCGCCTGGGAGACCGGCGACCCGAACCAGCAGGTGCGCTGCATCTACGTGGCCACCGGCCAGAAGGGCTCCACCATCGCCTCGGTGCGTGCCACCCTGGAGGAGCGCGGCGCGCTGGAGTACACCACCATCGTCGCCTCCCCGGCCTCCGACCCGGCCGGATTCAAGTACCTGTCGCCCTACACCGGCTCGGCGATCGGACAGCACTGGATGTACGGCGGCAAGCACGTGCTGATCGTCTTCGACGACCTGTCCAAGCAGGCGGAGGCCTACCGCGCCGTATCGCTGCTGCTGCGCCGTCCGCCGGGCCGCGAGGCCTACCCCGGTGACGTCTTCTACCTCCACTCCCGGCTGCTGGAGCGCTGCGCCAAGCTGTCCGACGAGCTGGGGGGCGGCTCCATGACCGGCCTGCCGATCATCGAGACGAAGGCCAACGACGTCTCCGCCTACATCCCCACCAACGTCATCTCCATCACCGACGGGCAGATCTTCCTGCAGTCCGACCTGTTCAACGCCGACCAGCGCCCCGCCGTCGACGTGGGCATCTCGGTGTCCCGCGTCGGTGGTGACGCGCAGATCAAGGCGATGAAGAAGGTCGCCGGCACGCTCAAGATCACGCTGGCCCAGTACCGCTCCATGCAGGCCTTCGCCATGTTCGCCTCCGACCTGGACTCGGCCACTCGTCAGCAGCTGACCCGCGGTGAGCGGCTCATGGAGCTGCTCAAGCAGCCCCAGTTCACCCCCTACCCGGTGCAGGAGCAGGTCGCCAGCGTGTGGGCGGGCACCAACGGTTACCTCGACGACCTCCCCGTCGCCGACGTGCTGCCCTTCGAGCGCGCGCTGCTGGACTACCTGCGCCGCAACACCTCCATCCTGGACACCATCCGGGACACCGGCCAGCTCGACGACGACACCGAGGCGGCGTTGCGCCAGGCCGTGGAGTCCTTCCGCACCACCTACCTGTCCGGCGGGCGCATGCTGTCCGGCGAGGTTGAGGCGCCCGAGGAAGAGGTGCCCGCGGAGCACACCGCCGAGCAGATCGTGGTCAAGAGGAGCTGACCGCCGTGGCAGGGAACCAGCGCATCTACAAGCAGCGCATCCGGTCCACCGAGACGCTGCAGAAGGTCTTCCGGGCCATGGAGCTGATCGCCTCCTCCCGGATCGGTTCCGCACGCCACAACGCCCAGGAGGCCGGCCCCTACGACCACGCCCTGAGTCAGGCGGTTGCCGCCGTCGGCACCCACGCCGTCTTGGACCACCCGCTGACCCGGGAGCGGGAGGACACCAATCGGGTGGCCGTCCTGGTGCTCACCTCCGACCGCGGCATGGCCGGCGCTTACTCCGCCACCATCCTGCGTGAGACCGAGCGGCTGATCGAGCAGCTGGTGGAGGACGGCAAGGAGCCCGTCCTGTTCACCTACGGGCGCCGCGCGAGCGCCTACTTCGCCTTCCGCGGCCGGCCCGTGGAGTTCTCCTGGACCGGCGAGTCCGACCGTCCCAGCGACGCCTCCATCGAGGAGGTGGCCACCGTCATGCTGGACTACTTCCTGTCCAGCGTGGAGGCCGGGGGCGTGGCCGAGGTGCACATCGTCTTCACCCGCTTCGTGTCGATGGTCTCCCAGGTGCCCGAGGTGCGCCGCATGCTGCCGCTGACCGTCGTCGACGTCGACGGGCCCGGCGAACTCAGCCGCGAGGACCTGGCCGCCGACGTCGAGCGGGTGCGGGCCGAGCGGACCGGCGCCCAGCCCCTGTATGAGTTCTCGCCCAGCGCTGACGCCGTGCTGGACGCCCTGCTCACCCGCTATGTGCGCAGCCGCATCCGCAACGCCCTGCTGCAGGCGGCCGCCTCCGAGCTGGCCAGCCGGCAACAGGCCATGCACACGGCCACCTCGAACGCCGAGGACCTCATCGCGACCTACACCCGCCTGGCCAATGCCGCCCGTCAGGGCGACATCACCCAGGAGATCACCGAGATCGTCTCGGGCGCCGACGCCCTCGGCTCGCAATAACGGCCGCCCCACTCGATCACAGCCAACCAACCCAGTAGCTTCTGGCAGAACGGACACGGAAGAACGCATCATGACCGACACGACCCCCCAAGGGACCATCCCCGCCATCGGGCACGTCACCCGGATCATCGGCGCCGTCGTCGACGTCGAGTTCCCGCCGGACGCGATCCCCGCGATGTACAACGCCCTGAAGGTGACCGTGAACTCCACCGGTGAGGGCGACGAGACCCACGAGATCACCCTCGAGGTGGCCCAGCACCTGGGCGACAACATCGTGCGCACCGTCTCGCTCAAGCCCACCGACGGCCTGGTGCGCGGCACCGAGGTGCGCGACACCGGCGCCCCCATCTCCGTGCCCGTCGGGGACGTCACCCTCGGGCACGTCTTCAACGTCACCGGCGAGGTGCTCAACCTTGAACCGGGCGAGCGCCTGGAGATCAAGGAGCGCTGGCCCATCCACCGCCAGCCGCCGGCCTTCGAGCAGCTCGAGGCCAAGGAGCAGATGTTCGAGACCGGCATCAAGGTCATCGACCTGCTGACCCCCTACGTGCAGGGCGGCAAGATCGGCCTGTTCGGCGGCGCCGGCGTCGGCAAGACGGTCCTGATCCAGGAGATGATTCAGCGCGTCGCCCAGAACCACGGTGGCGTGTCCGTGTTCGCCGGTGTCGGCGAGCGCACCCGTGAGGGCAACGACCTGATCGGGGAGATGGACGAGGCCGGCGTGTTCGACAAGACCGCGCTGGTGTTCGGACAGATGGACGAGCCGCCGGGCACGCGTCTGCGCGTGGCCCTGAGCGCGCTGACCATGGCGGAGTACTTCCGCGACGTGCAGCACCAGGACGTGCTGCTGTTCATCGACAACATCTTCCGCTTCACCCAGGCCGGCTCCGAGGTCTCCACCCTGCTGGGCCGCATGCCGTCGGCCGTGGGCTACCAGCCGAACCTGGCCGATGAGATGGGACAGCTGCAGGAGCGCATCACCTCCGCCGGCGGCCACTCCATCACCTCCCTGCAGGCGATTTACGTGCCCGCCGACGACTACACCGACCCCGCCCCGGCCACCACCTTCGCCCACCTGGACGCCACCACGGAGCTGTCGCGCGACATCGCCTCCCGCGGCATCTACCCGGCGGTGGACCCGCTGGCCTCCACCTCCCGGCTGCTCGCCCCCCAGTACGTGGGGCAGGAGCACTACGACGTCGCCACCCGCGTGAAGTCGATTCTGCAGAAGAACCGGGAGCTGCAGGACATCATCGCCATCCTCGGTGTGGACGAGCTCAGCGAGGAGGACCGGGTGACGGTGGGCCGGGCCCGGCGCATCGAGCAGTTCCTGTCCCAGAACACCTACATGGCGGAGAAGTTCACGGGTGTGCCCGGCTCCACGGTGCCGCTGGCGGAGACCATCGAGGCCTTCCGCCGCATCACCGAGGGCGAGTACGACCACCTGCCCGAACAGGCCTTCTTCAACATCGGCGGCATCGACGACCTCGAGCGCCGCGCGGCCGAAATGGCGGACGCCTGACATGCCCGGCGAGCACAGCCTGAGTGTGGAGGTGGTCTCCCGGTTCGGGGGCGAGGCCTGGGTCGGCGCAGCCACCCGGGTCTCGGTCCCGCTGCCCGACGGCGAACTCGGCATCCTGCCCGGGCGCCAGCCGATCCTGGCGGTGCTCGGACGCGGCAACGTGCGCATCACGCCGGTCGACGGCGAGCCGGTCGCGGTGCCGGTGGCCGGCGGATTCTGTTCGGTCGACGGCGATGTGGTCACCGTGGCGGCCGACGTGGCCGGGGCGGGGGCCTCCGAGTCCAGCGCCCAGGTCACGGACGTGATCGCCGAGACCATCGTCATCCCCGGCGTGGGTATACGGGACTGATCATGAGCATGCCGGTGTGGGGGATTGTCGGTGCGATAGCGCTGGTGGTGATCATCCTCGCCGGCCTGTTCCTCACGCGGCTGCGTCATCTGGCGGGGCGCGTCGGCGCCTTCGAGTGCGCACTGCGTCCCACCGGCGGGCGGCACTGGATCAGCGGTATCGCCATCTTCGGCGACGACGACCTGGAGTGGCACCGGCTGGTGTCGTTATCGCTGCGGCCGCGTCAGCGGCTGCTGCGCGAAGACCTCGAGCTGGGCCCGGTGCACCACCGCGGTGAGGGCGGGCACGTCGTGGACGTGCCCTGCCGCTACCGCGGTGAGCGCTTTGAGCTGGCCATGGTGGAGGACTCCCATTCCGCGCTGGTCGCCTGGATCGAATCGGCGGCCCCCTCCCAGCCCACCCTCTTCTAGCTCAAGGGGGTAAGCCCCGACTTGTCCCTGTTTGGAGCGCTTGCGTCGGTTTGGACCGTCCCAGTGGCGCACGACGGCGGTCCAAACAGAGAAGCGCCGAATGGACTTGCGCGGTCCAAACAGGTGTTGATGGTCCGAGCCCGGGGACGGCAACACCCTTTGACTGACCAGTTGACATGTTTTGGTCAGTTAGTCAGGATGGGTTGCGGCGTACCCCGCGCCCCGGCCGCTGAATGGAGGCGCCATGATTCTCTGGCTCGACGACGCCGAAGCCTCCGATCGCTCACTGACGGGCGGCAAGGGCGCCTCCCTGGCGCAGTGTCGTCAGCTGGGTCTGCCCGTCCCCGACGGCTTCTGCATCACCACCAGGGCATTCCTCGCCGCCAGCCGGTCGGGTGCAGTTGATGGGCAGACGAATGGCACGCACCCGCTCCCACTTCCTCCCGGGTTTGAGTCCGCCCTGCTTGATGCCTATGACCGGCTGGGACGGCCCGCAGTCGCGGTGCGCTCCTCGGGTGCCGATGAGGACGGCCGCGAAACCAGCCTGGCCGGGCAGCACGACACTGTCCTGGGCGTGTCGGGCGCGGCCGCACTGCTAGACGCCGTACGCACCTGCTGGGCATCCGCCTTCAACGAGCGGGCCGCCGAGTACCGCCGCCGCCGGGAGATCACGGAGGCGGCGCCCATCGCCGTCGTCGTCCAAAGGATGGTGGATCCCGCAGTCTCCGGCGTGCTATTCACCCGCGACCCGCTATCCGCGGCAGCGGATGCGGCGGTGGTGAGCGCCTCGTACGGGCTCGGGGAGAGCGTGGTCTCCGGTCACGTGCTGCCCGATGTCTTCAAGCTGAGTGCCAGCCCGCCGCGAATCCTCAGCCGAACCATGGGCTCCAAGGAGACTCGGATGGACCTGGGCCCGCGGGGCGTTGTCACCACACAGGTCCCCTCGGCCGAGCGCAACCGACTGTGCCTCGACGACGATCAGCTGCTCCGCCTGCTCGATATCGGAATGCGCCTGGAGGAGTACTACGGATGCGCGCAGGACGTCGAGTGGGCGCTGTGCGACGGAGAGGTCGTGCTCCTCCAGGCCAGGCCGGTCACCGCCTTCGCCGGCCGGGCCGGCTCCGCCGCACCGCCTGCCGGACCGCGATCCATGCGCGCCCGAGCGGAGGAGTTGATCCGGGCGGACGTGGCTGAGCACCTGCCCTGCCCCTACCCCCTCGACTTGAGTGCCGCGCACCGGCTCGTCGAGGCCGTAGGGGCGCTGCTGTCCCGCGCCGGCTTCAATCCTCCCGCCCCGGAGGCACTGCTTCAAGGCGACGCCGACGGCGTCATACGCCTGCATGCGTCCCTGCCGCCGCAGAGTCTGTGGGGGCTCACGCGCCTGCCCGCCGTCGTGGGGCGCAGCCTGCGCCACGATCCCGGGTGTTGGTCCCAGGAGGAGGCCGCTATCCGCAGACGCCTTGGTCGTCTCACCCGGTGCATCGATCGATGCGCGGAAGCCGATTCGGCAGCGCTCCTGCGACTTCTGGATCAAGCGGTCGACGCCGCCGCCCACGTCCTGCACGACCGCTACCGCAACTATCTCGTGCCTCTCGCCGTTAACCGGGCGGTCACCATGCGGCTGGCGGCAATGGCGGGTCTGGGAGACGGTGTGCAGGAGGAGGACCTCTACCGGGATCTGTCCTATGTAACCGCTGCGGCTAACGCGGGAATCTCCCGCCTCGGCGAGCGGATGCGCTCACTCGGACTGGAGCGGAGGCTGCTTCAGGACGGGCCGCGACCTTTCCTGAACGGGCTCGACGCCACGCCTGCGGGACGCAAACTTCTCGCCGAACTGCACCAGTTCCTCGATGACTACGGTGCGCGAGCCGGCTCGCCCTACCTGGCGTTCTCCGCCAGATCATGGCGTGAGTGTCCCGAGGACCTGATCGGGCTCATCGCGGTGCAACTGCGCGGAATGAACGCCTCGGCCCGCGAGCGGACGGAGATTGAGCCTCCGTCCCGGCCCGCCGTGATGCAGGACGTGACGGCTCGGTTGTCTGCGCCGCTGCGTGGCTGCTGGCACCGATCCGTGGCGCGGCAGCGCGCCCTGCACGTCGGACGGGAGGGCACCCTCTACCTGATCGAGGAGTTCTTCCTCCAGGCCCGCCGGGTCATGGCTGAGATCGCCGGCAGGCTGGTGGCCGGCGGTGTGCTGGAGGAGGCGGAGGACGTGGTCCTGCTCTACGACGCCGAGGTGCGTCGGGCGCTGACCCGTCCCGCGGAGGTGGGGCTGACAAGCCTGATCACTCGACGCAAGAACGCCCGTGCGCGGGCTCGGGAGACCTGGCTGCGCAGTTGCGGCGCAACAGACGCGGTTGAGTCGGCCGACTACCGACCCGCAGAAGGACTGGCACTGCGCGGGTTTCCGTCCGCGGCGGGCAGGGTACGCGGGCGCGCGCGGGTGATCCTCGAGCCGCGGGACTTCGGGCGCTTGAACGCCGGGGAGGTGCTGGTGTGCCCGTTCACCGACCCGTCGTGGACACCGCTGTTCTCCCTGGCCGCCGGCGTCGTCGCGGACGCGGGAGGGCCTCTGTCGCACGCCGCGATCATCGCCCGGGAGTTCGGCATACCCGCCGTGCTCGGTGCCACCGGCGCCACCGCGCGGATTAGCGACGGCGAACTGATCGAGGTGGACGGTTCGGCCGGCGTCGTCACCCGGATGTCGGTGACGGCCGAACCATCAATCCCGTAACCCGCACCGGCGGAGGGCACCAACGGCAACCTTGGCTGACAGCGAATTGGGCTTGCTGGGCGGCGCCGGGCGCCCGAAGGCTAAACTTACCGGACCGGTCCTGGGGGCCGGACAGTCAAGGCACCCAGCGGCAATATGATCGCCCCATGCGCAATACCCGGCACGCATCCGACGTCGGGGTGCCGACCGTCGCTTCTGCCCTCCCCGAGCGGATCCTCACGGCCGCCGCGGAACTCGTCGGTCAGCACGGTCCCCAGAAGACCACCGTCGCCGAGATCGCCCGAGCGGCCGGCGTCGGCAAGGGGACGGCCTACCTGTACTGGCCCAGCAAGGAGAAGTTGCTGCTGGCGCTGCTCGCCCACGAGCTGGTGGTGTGGATCCGATCCGTGCGCGCCGAGGTGGTGCACGATCCCGAGCGGTTGCGCCCGTCCCGTCTGGCGGTGCTGCTGCTGGACTCGTGGCGCCATGAAGTGGTTGAACTCATTGCCTCCGACTTATACCTGCGTCGAGTCCTCGCCGCGCACCGGGATTCTCGAGAGCTCCTGGAACGATCCATGCCGATGGAACTGTGTGTGCGTGTGTTGCCTCTGATGCGCCGGGAGGGACTTGTGCGCAGTGATACCGATGCGCACGAACAGGCCTACGTCTTCAACGCCGTGATGACCGGTTTCGTCGTCGGCAAGGTGACGGAGCGGGCGGACTCTGCGGTGATCGACCCGGCCGCCGTGTTGGCCCGCACAATCCGTCAACTGCTGGAGCCCGACACTGCGCCAACCAGATCACAGTGTGAACGACTGCTGCCCGAGGTACTCGAAGTGGTCGATCAGGCTGTAGCCAATCTGGAAGAGATGAAGTACGGCGCAGCGGCGCCCGAGCGGACGGTCCGCGCACGAGGATAGGGAGGGTCCCTCGGACCCCCTGTGACACGGCCTGCCTCGAGGGCGCGCCGAGGCGGACAATCGCTTTCATGAGCACAAAACGTCCCGTTACTGTCCTGCTCGGCGCCGGAGCCATCGGCACCGCCATCGCCCGGCGCGTCACCAACGGCGGCCACATCGTCGTCGCCGACCTGCGGCTCGAGAACGCGCAAAAGGTCCGCGAGCAACTCCTCGACGCCGGTTACAGCGCCGAGGCGACGACGACGGACCTGGCCGACCCCGCCTCCATCCGGGCCCTGACGGAGCACGCCGCCTCGCTCGGGCCGGTCAGCCGCGTGATCCTCGCCGGAGGAGTCTCGCCGTCGCAGGCCGACATCCCCACCATCCTGCGGGTGGACCTGTACGGCTTCGCCGTCGCCCTGGAGGAGTTCGGCAAGGTGATCGCCCCGGGCGGCTCCGGCGTCGTCATCTCCAGCCAGTCCGGCTACCGCATGCCCGCGCTCACCCGTGAGCAGGACGCCCTGCTGGCGACCACCCCCGTCGACAAGCTGCTCGACCTGCCGCTGCTCGCCGACGGCGCCATCACCTCCACGCTGCACGCCTACCAGATGTCCAAGCGGGCCAATGGCCTGCGGGTGCGGGCGAACGCCGTCACCTGGGGGGAGCGCGGTGCTCGTATCAATGCGATCAGTCCCGGCATCGTCATCACGCCGCTGGCGCGCGACGAGCTCGAGGGGCCGCGCGGCGCCGGCTACCGCAAGCAGCTCGAGCTCTCCCCGGCCGGGCGCGCCGGCACGCCCGATGAGATCGCCGCGCTGGCTGGTTTCCTCATGGGGCCGGAGGCCGGCTACATCAACGGCACGGACGTGCTGGCCGACGGCGGCGTCACCGCCTCCTGGTACTACGGGCCGCTGTCCGCGGGCGGGGCGAACTGAGTGGGGTGAGCCGCGTCATACCTACCGAGCTCGGTACGTGACGTCAACCGACCTCGGCGGGTAAGTGCAGTCGACCTTGGCGGGTAAGTGCAGTCGACCTCGGTGAGGGGGAAGCGGGTAGGCTGCCGGAGTGCGCGTCGTCATCGCTTCCTGCTCCGTGGACTACTCCGGCCGTCTTGCCGCCCACCTGCCCCGGGCCACCCGCCTGATCATGGTCAAGGCCGACGGCTCGGTGCTGGTTCACTCCGACGGCGGCTCCTACAAGCCACTGAACTGGATGAGTCCGCCCGCCCGCCTGGCGGAGGTCGCCCCGGACGAGGAGGACGCCGAGGCCGGCGTCACCGCTCGCTGGGAGGTGACCGCCGCCAAGACCGACGACCGCCTGGTCATCCGCCTGTTCGAGATCGTCTCAGATACCAGTGTGGAGCTCGGCGTCGACCCCGGGCTGACCAAGGACGGGGTCGAGGCCCACCTGCAGGAGCTGCTCGCAGAGCAGGTGGAGTTGCTCGGCCCCGGCTTCCGCCTGGTGCGCCGCGAGTACCCCACCCCCATCGGCCCGGTCGACCTGCTCGTGCGTGACGGGGCCGGCGCCGCCGTCGCCGTGGAGGTCAAGCGCGTGGGCGGCATTGACGGCGTCGAGCAGCTGACCCGCTACCTGGACATGCTCGACCGCGACCCGTTGCTGACCCCGGTGCGCGGGGTGTTCGCCGCCCAGCAGATCAAGCCGCAGGCGCGCGTGCTGGCCGAGGACCGCGGTATCCGCTGCGTGGTGCTGGACTACGACGCCATGCGCGGCCTGGACGACCCCTCCTCCCGGCTGTTCTGACGGGTCGGCGTAGCCCGGCGGCGCGGGACCGGGCCCGAGTCACGGCGCGTGCGCCGTTCCCTCCCCGTCGTGCCGCACCCTCGCCGGGCGTTTAGCATCTGTCCATGCCCGCCGCCCGCTCCGCAGCCCCGCGCGAGATGTCCTACCTGCGCATCCTCGCCCAGGGGCTCGTCCCCGCCACCACCGCCCCCGACGTCGTCGAGGCGGTGCGCCGTCAACTCGCCGTGCAGGGGCAGCAGCCCTCCGCCGCCCCGCACGCGCTGATTCTGCGGGCCGACGGCGCCACGGGCTCGGCAGTCGACGCCGCCTTCGCCTCCGGGCACCTGGTGCGCTCCTGGCCGATGCGCGGCACGATCCACATCACCACCGCCGCCGACCACCACTGGCTGCGCGAGGCACTCATGCACCGTTCGGACGCCTGGACGCGACAGACCGAGGCGCGCCTGGGGATTGACGACGCCGTCCTGGGGCGCGCCGCCGATGCCGCGTTGGGGCTCATCGGCCGGGAGGGGCCGGTGGCCCGCAGCCGGCTGATCAGGGCCTGGCGGGATGCCGGCCTGCTCGATTCCGACCCGGCCACCAGCGGTTCCTGGCGGCGGCGACACCTGCTGGTGCGGTTGCAGCGTGAGGGGCTGCTGGTGCAGGGGCCCCGGCGCGGCAACGAGCACCTGATCATGGACGCCCGTGACCTGCCCGGCGCAGACACCGGCCCCGGCGGCAGCGGGGGAGCCGCCCACGGCGCCGCCGGACACCGCGCCGCCTTGGCGGAGATCGCCCGCCGCTACGCCACCAGCCACGGGCCGGTGAGCGCCGCCGACCTCGCCCGCTGGACCACCCTGCCGCAGGCCGAGGCCACTCGGGCCCTGGAGGACGCCGTCGAGATCACGAACGCCGCCGACTACCCGGTGGATCCGGCCACGGCCCGTGTGCCGCTGGCGCGCGCTCGGGCCGAGGGCGGTTTGCGGGGGAGCGTGCGGCTGCTCGAAGCGGGTGCCGGGGCGCGGCCCGGACGCGACGTGCTCTACCTGCGCGTCGACCTGCCGGAGCTGCTGGAGGCGAATCGGCGCGCCGTCGCCCGCACGCTGTTCCTGCCCTCCTTCGATGAGCTGCATGTGGGCTACAAGGACCGGTTGTGCCTGACCGACGCCGCCGGTGAGCGGCTGATCTGCCCGGCGAGCAACGGCATGTTCCGCCCGCTGCTGGTGGATCGCGGGCGGGTGGTGGCCGTGCGGCCCGTGGGGGAGGGGCTGCTGTGGGCCGACGGTGCCCGCCGCTCGGCCCGGCTGGAGGCCGCGGTGGACCGGGCGGTGCGGCGTGTGGAGCGGCGTCTGAGCCACTGAGTGGCCCGGATGTGACCGTCTCATCCGCACCAACCCCGCGAGACAGCAGACGTCTGATGTCTGCGTGGTTCATGCGATAGACTCGCGGGCATGAGCAACGCCGCCATGCCCGCCGACTCCGCGTCGGCCTCCTCCAATCCGGGCTCCACCTCGGCCTCCGCGGGCTCCGCCGCGGCACCGGCCACCCTCGCTCTGCGCGGCCGGGTCGTCACCCCGATGCAGATCATCGACGACGGCATCGTCGTCCTCGCCGAACGCCACATCGCCTGGGTGGGGCCGGCCACGGAGGCCGCGCGGGCGGGCTGGGCGGACCTGCTCGCCACCGCTCACAATGCTCCGGAGGGCGGCTACCTGCTGCCCGGCCTGGTGGACGTGCACTGCCACGGCGGCGGCGGCGAGTCCTTCCCCAACGCGGAAACCCCTGCCCAGGCCATGACCGCCGTCCGCGAGCACCGCCGGCACGGCACCACCAGCCTGGTCGCCTCCTGCGTCACCGCCGCCCCGGAGGTGCTCAAGGCGCGCACGCGAGTACTTGCCGACCTGTGCGACGCCGGGGAGCTCGCCGGGATCCACTTCGAGGGACCATTCGTGTCCGTCGAGCGCTGCGGCGCCCAGGACCCCACCTACATCACGGACCCCGATGCTGCCCTCACCCGTGAGCTGATCGCGCTCGGCCGCGGACACGTGGCCACCATGACGATCGCCCCCGAGAAGCCGCACATCACCGGGGGCGACGGCGTGGTCGCCGCGCTGATCGACGGCGGTGCATTGCCCTCCTTCGGGCACACCGATGCCGAGGCCGCCCCGGTGCGCGCCGCCCTGGCTGACGCCTCCGCCCGCATCGCCGCGCGCGCTGAGGCCGGCGCTCCGGTCCGCTCCGCCCGCGCCACCGCCACCCACCTGTTCAACGGCATGCGCCCCATGCACCACCGCAAGCCCGGACCCGTGCCAGAGTTCCTCGCCGCCGCCGCGGGCGGGGAGTGCATCGTGGAGCTGATCGGTGACGGCGTCCACCTGGACCCCGCCATCGTGCGCGACATGTTCGAGACGCTGGGGCGGGAGAACGTCGTGCTGATCACCGACGCGCTCGCCGCCGCCGGCGTGCCCGACGGCGACTACGTGCTCGGCTCCCAGGCCGTCACGGTTTCCGGCGGGGTGGCCCGCCTGACCGAGGGCGGGGCGCTTGCCGGCAGCACGGCGCACCTGCTCGACGTCGTGCGCACCACTTGGCGGGGCGGGGTTGACCTGGTCGACGCGGTCTTCGCCGCCTCCTGCCAGGGCGCCGAGATCGTCGGTGACGACTCCATCGGCGCACTGGAACCCGGCCTATGGGCCGACGTCGTGGTCACCGACGCGGACCTGCGCCCGGTGACCGTGATCCGCCGCGGTGAGGTCGTGGACTGACCCGGGTGGGACCGGGCGGCGCGTGGCTAGTGTCGGTTCGGGCCGCCCCCATCGGGGCCGCGGGAACTGGTCAGCCGGGCAGGCCCAGGAGCCTGTGGGTGTAGACGGCCTGCCCGGAGTGCTGGGCGGCGTCGTCGATGATCGAGGCCAGCCGCACCCCGCGAGTGACCGGCGGTGTCCAGGCCCGGTCAATGACCTCTTCAAGCGCCTGCGGCGACAAAGAACGCAGGTAGTGGCGCGCCAGGGCGTAGGCGGCGTCGAGATAGTCGGTCAGCACCGTCAGGTCGGCCACGCGCACGAGCGCGGCCTGAGCCGGTGTGTGGCGCCAGTCCTCGGTGTCGTCCGGCAGCGGCAGAGCGAACCGCTCCTTGAAGCCGGCGGCGGTCCACAGCATTTCGGTGCCCGCCAGGGCGGAGATCTGCATGTCGATCTCGCGGGCGGTGTGCCAGGCCAGCCAGCTGAGGGAGTCGATGCGCGGAGCGAGCTCCGGGGTGGGTTGAGTGTTCGCCTGTTCCACGGTGACCCCGTTCAGGGCGCGGTCGAAGCGCTCGCGGGAGCGATCCAGTGAGGCCTCCAGCAGGCCGAGATAGGGATTGGCGTTCGTGGGGGAGTCGGTGTGCTCGCTCATGCCCCCACCGTAGGGGCGGGCCGGGATTATGACCAGTGACTCGGTGCCACGGAATCAGGCCGGGCTCTGACTCGTAGCGGGCGCGGCCGGACCGGACGGTGTGCTTGCGGGCAGAGTTGCGGGCCGACCCCGAGCGATCTCAGATCGGTTGGCCGCACTGGGAGCAGAAGGTGGCGTCCTCGGTCTCCAGGTATCCGCAGGAGCGGCAGCGCAGCCGGACCACCTCGGCCGGGGCGCCCGCCGGCTTAGAAGAGCCGCCGAGTGCGGTCTGCAGGGTAGGAACCTCCTCCAGCCGCATCTGATCCTGGGCGCCTTCCGACCGCTTCCACGGTTCGGCGTCGCGGGCCTCTCCCTGGGGCGACAGCACGACGCCGGAGCCGGCCAGTCCCTCCTTGCCGACGCGTCGGATCCACTGGCCGATCCCGATCAGGATGAAACCGACGAGTGAGACGGGGAAGGACCGGAACATGCGGCCGATGTCCTGGCCCGTGTCCGAAGTACCGATCCCGGAGAAGGCGCTGAAGCCGATAAAGAAGACGCTGAAGAACATGACCAGTCCCACGCCCTGGAGCACGGCCCCGCCGTAGTAGGCGACCTTGCGCCAGGTCGGCACGTCATAGCTGCGCGGCCGTCCGCCGTTGTTCGTGTACGGGGACTGCTGGTCGGGTTTCGGGCTGTTGGTCATGCGAGGACCTCCGTTTGGGGAAGGACGCCCCACCCTAACCGACCGCCCACAAAATCACGAATCGGGAACGGGAGGTAATGCGAGTCTCTCAGAGGTCCGCATCCTAGGGCGAGATCGATGCGGCGGTGCCGGATACTGACCACTCGTGCCGGTGGACGCAGCGTCAGCGACGATCTGTCGCATTGACCGTTGGATCCTGCGGCTGATCAAGAGACGTATAGACCTCCCGGGCGGCGAAGGTGGCGTTGAGAGCTTTCGGGAAGCCGCAGTAGACGGCGGCGTGCAGCATCACTTCGGCGATCTCTTCGCGGGTGATCCCGACGTTTAGGGCGGCGCCGACGTGTACTTTGAGCTGGGGCTCGCAGCCGCCCAGAGCCGTCAGCACCCCGAGGGTTACCAGCTGCCGGCTACGCGCATCCAAGCCCGGCCGGTCGTAGACGTCTCCGAAGGCGAATGCGGCAATGTGGTGGCCCATCGCCGGGTTGATGTCGGCGAGCGAGTCGATGACGGCTCCGCCTTGGTCTCCATCGATCCGGTACAAGACGTCTTGACCATGCTGTCGCCGAGCTAGGTTCTCGGTGGATGAGATGTCGTGCTGGGTAGAGTTCATGGCTGAGGTCCTTCCGAGTAGGTGGCGAGTTTGAATTCGGTGGCCGCTAGCGCGAGTTGCAGTTGAGCGATTCGGTGGCGCAGCGCATCGCGGTGCCCGGTGAGCAGAGCGACGCGGGCGGGAATCGTCTCGGGGCCCGCGTCGACCAGCTTGATGTATCGCTGGAGATCGGCAATCGACAGGCCCGAGGCCCGCATGCGAGCGAGAAAAACTAAGCGACGAATAGTCGCCGGGGTGTAACGCCGGTGACCGACCGAGTCGCGCGTGACGGTGACCAGTCCAACACGCTCGTAGTAGCGGAGCGTGTGCGGGCTGAGCTGCAGGTGCCGGGCGGTCGTACCGATATCCCAGTCCGCCGCTTGATCATCGCGGACCAGGCCTTGCAGCGCTTCGATACCGACTCCGCCGGGTGGGTCGACCGCAAGACGCAGGGCTTGTGCTAGGGCTTCCGCATCCATACTTCGAACGCTAGGACTTCGAGTGCGCTCTAAGACAATGCGGTGCCTCGGATCGGCCGACGCGGTGACACGAAATGCACCACTTTCCCCGTCCCTGTAGGTGCAGGTCACCGCTTGACCCGCGTGATTACGGGGTTTTCCTAGTGTGGCGCGAGCGGTCCGCGTGGGAAAGTGGTGCAGATTGTGACACCTTGCTCTGCGAGTAGGCTCTGCCCGTACCGGAGAAAGGAAACCATGAGCGAGCGGCAGGCATCGGAAGGCAACCGATCCACACGGCGCGGCGGTCAGAGCCCCACGGGCCCGGCCGCCACCAGTTGGATGGAGGTCGTGCGCCTGCGCACACTGCCCGCTGCCGTCGCCCCGGTCATTCTCGGCGCCGGCGCCGCCGCGGCCCTGGGCGGTTTCTCGCTGGTGCGCACCCTGCTGGCCGCGGGCGTGGCCCTGGCGCTGCAGATCGGCTCCAACCTGGCCAACGACTACTCCGATGGCGTGCGCGGCACCGATGATGACCGCACGGGTCCACCTCGGCTCACCGCCTCCGGCCAGGTCGCTCCGCGCCGCGTGAAGTACGCGGCCTTCGGGTGTTTCGGCATCGGCGCGTTGTTCGGACTGGCCCTCGTGGCGCTCTCCGGCCAGTGGTGGTTGGTGGCAGCCGGCGCCGCCGCGGTCGCGGCCGCCTGGTTCTACACCGGCGGCTCCCACCCATACGGCTACATGGGACTCGGCGAGGTCTTCGTATTCATCTTCTTCGGGCTCATGGCCACCGGCGGCACCGTGTACGTGCAGGCCGGGAGCGTGCCCGGGTGGGTGTGGCTGGCCGCGAGCGGGATCGGCCTGATCGCCTGCTCCCTGCTGATGGTCAACAATCTGCGGGACATCGACACCGATCCGCAGCACGGCAAGCGCACACTGGCGGTGCGCCTGGGGGAGCGCGGCGCGCGGCGGGCCTTCGTCGTCATGGTGTGTACCCCGGTGGTGATGGCCGTCCTCGTGCCGGTCTGGGCGCGCGCCGACCTTACCGCGAGGGCCGCGGAGCCGGGCTCGGTGTGGACGCTGCTCGCCCTCGTCGCGGTGCTGCTCGTGGTGCTCACCGCTGCTGCCGTGCGCACGCTGCGGCCGGTGCTGGCCGGGGCCACCGGCCGGGCGCTGATCCCCGCCCTGCGCGACGCCGGCCTGTACGAGCTGGCCTACGGCGTCGTCCTGGCCGTCGCCCTGGTAGCGCTGGTGTGAGATCCGCCGGAGTTCGGCCCGACAGTTTGCACGGCTCGGATCGCGAGGGCTAGCGTCCGGGACATGGCTGACACTCACCTGATGACCCGGACCGCTGGCAGCGCCCAGGCGCTCGCGGTCATGTGTCAGGTGTGCATGTGTCGGTGCTGTCAGGCACGCTGACCCTGTCCGTGAGGCGCGACGCCCGCCGCTAGCCCGACTCAACCCCAACTCAACTCCGCGCGACTTCTGCATCATTCGGAGCCCCGCCGGGGCGCAAATCCGACCTGGATCGAGCGCCGCGGAAACCTTGGGACGAGCCATTGCTGCCGCCGTCCGCCTGTGCCTGACAGCGATCCTCCCTTTCGGACAACGCCATTTCCGTCCGCAGCCGCGCAACGATCACGTCGATGCGCCTTGAGGAGAACCCCCATGTCCACTCCCTCCAACCCCGTCAACAACCCCGAGCACACGCCCGACTCGACCCCCGAACCCCAGGCCGGCGGCACCCCTGATCCCCAGGCCGGCGACGTCACCGCCGAGAACGCCGCCGACATCCTCGCCGCAGACGACACCGACGCCGCGGAGTCCTCCAAAACCTCGCGCCTTACCCGGCGGCGCTTGCTCACCGTCGGCGGACTCGCCGCCGCGGCCGTGGCCGGCGGCGCCGCATGGCTTACGCTGCGTCGCACCAACTCCGGCGTCGTCGGCACCGCCGAGGAGCTGCCGCTGGTCATCGGCGGCGACATCTGCGCCGCTCCGCTGTACGCCGCCTACCACCAGGGCTACTTCGACGACGCCGGCCTGAACGTCACTCTCGCCCGCACCCAGCGCACCGAGGACACCAAGGACGCGCTCAGCGCCGGTAAGTACATTGGTGCCCCCGGCATCTTCTTCTCCTGGCTGGAGCCCATCTACAACGGCATCAACGCCAAGCTGACCGCGGGCTTCCACTCCGGCTGCCTGCAGCTTGTGGTCAACAACGATTCCCCTATTTCCTCATACGCGGATCTGAAGGGTGCCACCATTGGCGTCCCCTCACTGTCTTCCTCGGCCTTCGCCTACTTCTCGATCGGCCTGGCCAAGGCCGGCATCGACGTGGACCCCGAGCACGGCGACATCACCTGGACCACCATTGATGAGGACTCCCTGGGCACCCGCCTGACCAACGGCGACGTCGACGCCATCATGGGCTCGGACCCGGCCCCGCTGCTGCCCGTATTCGACGGCACCGCCCATGTGATCGAATCCAACGACGACGAGCCCTTCTGCTGCTCCGTCGCCCTTAACGGCGACTTCGTCGCCAACCGGACCGACGACGCCAAGGCACTGACCGAGGCCTGGCTGAAGGGCTCGGACTACCTGGCCGCCTCCGAGGCCAACCGCAAGGAGATCGCCAAGATCGAGGTAGACAACAACTACGTGGCCGCCGACCAGTCCCTGGTGGAGCAGGTGCTGGAGACCTACGGCTGGGAGGCCTCGGCCACCGCCTTCCGCGAGGCCATCGAGCCGGGCATCGAGGACTTCAAGCTCACCGGCTACATCGACTCCGGCATCGCCGCCGCCGAGCTCGCCGACACCGTCTACGCCGACCTGGGGATCAACCGGTGAGTGCCGCATCCCGGACGGCCGTCGCGGCGGGGCGGCCCGCTCCTGCCGACGACTCGGTCCCGGCCGGCACTGCTGTGACGCCGCCCGACCGGACCGCACCGCGCCCCTCCGCGGACCCACGTCGGCGCATCGCCCTGATTCGTCTCGCCGGGGCGGCGCTGGTCCTCTGGGCCGTGTATGTCGGAGTCGTTGTCCTGGTCCCCGACGCCGCCGACGCGCGCACGGCCAGTACGACGCCGCTGCTCGCCGGGGTCGGCGCCTGGATCGTGGCGCTGGGGCTGTGGACGGCGGCGGCCCTGGCGCGCCCGGGCACACCCGCCGCGGGGGCACTGGCCCACCGGCTGCCCTGGATCGTGTTCTTCGGGGCGTGGTTCATCGTCTGGCAGCTGACCACGGTCAAGTCCGGGCTGCTGGACCCGCCCTACTTCGTCGCCCCGGAGGTGCTCATCGAGGCCTTCCGCGGCGACTGGACGCTGCTGGCGAGGTGCCTGGGATCCTCCGCGCTGCTGTTCCTGACCGGCTACGCCGTCGGGTCTGTACTGGGCTTCATCACGGGCCTGCTCATGGGCTGGTCGCGGCGGGCCGACTACTGGCTGCACCCGCTGCTGCAGACGATCGGACCGGTGCCCGCGGCCTCACTGCTGCCGCTGGCGGTGCTCATCCTGCCGACGACGTACGCCTCGGCCGCCTTCATCGTCGCCTTCGGAGCCTGGTTCCCCATGGCGACCATGACCCGCGCCGGCGTGCGGGCGGTGCCCCGCACCTACATAGACGTGGCCCGCACGCTGGGCGCCAGCGAGTCCTTCCTGGTGCGTCGCATCGCCATCCCGGCGGCCCTGCCCGACATGCTCACCGGACTGTTCACGGGCCTGGGCACGAGCCTGGCGGCGCTGATGACCGCGGAGCTGGTGGGCGTCGACCAGGGACTCGCCTGGTACATCAACTGGGTCAAGGGGTGGGCCGACTACCCGCGCATGTACGTGGGCCTGGCGGTGCTCATCATCTTCTGCCGCGCCCTGATGATTCTGCTGTTCAAACTGCGCTCCTCGCTGCTGGCCTGGCAGCAGGACCTGGTGAGGTGGTAAACGATGACTGCTTCGACGCCCTCAACCGTTTCTACGACTTCTGCGCCGGCGCAGGCGGACGCAGCGGGCACCTCCACCACCGGCGCCGTCGCCTCGCGCGGAGCGCGGGTGCGCCTGGCCGGCATCAGCCACCACTACCCGCTGCGGCACGACGTCGACCACGGCTGGGTGCCGGCCCTCATGCGACTGGTTTCCCCCGCCGCCCGGGCCCGGTATGAGGCCGAGTCCGCCAAGCCGGACCAGTTGCCGGTGCTGGACGGCATTGACCTGGACATCGCCCCGGGGGAGTTCGTCTCCCTGGTGGGCCAGTCCGGCTGCGGCAAGTCCACGATCCTGCGGCTGCTGTCGGGGCTGGAGACTCCCAGTCAGGGCAGCGTCGTCGTCGACGGCGAGCCGGTGACCGGCACCGCCCCCGAGCGGGCACTGGCCTTCCAGGACGCCACACTCCTGCCCTGGCGCACGGTGCGGGAGAACGTCGCCCTGGGGCCACAGGCACGCGGACGCCTGGAGCCGCGGCGGGTCGAGGCGGCGCTGCAGGTGGTGGGGCTGCGCGACTTCGCCGACGCCTACCCGACCACCCTGTCCGGCGGCATGGCGCAGCGCGCGGCCCTGGCCCGGGCCCTGGTCAACCGGCCGCGCCTGTTCCTGCTGGATGAACCCTTCGGCAAGCTCGACGCGCTCACCCGCCTGACCCTGCAGGACGAGATCGCCTCCCTGTGGGCCTCGCAGGGCTTCACCGCGGTGCTGGTCACCCACGACGTGGAGGAGGCACTGCGCCTGTCCAACCGCGTAATCGTGCTCTCCGAGCGGCCCGCGCACGTGGTGGAGGACATTCGCGTGCCCGAGGGGCTGGGGCGTGACGAGGCCGCCCCCGAGTTCCAGCGGCTGCGGCGCCACATCCTGACGCTCCTGGGCCGCTGACCGGGGTAGCACAGACGACGCCCGCCCCGGCAGGAGAGTCGGGGCGGGCGCCGTCGTCGGGAAGCGAAGGGGCTCAGCGGGTGGCGGCCTCCAGGGCGACCTCCGCGTCGGGTTCGCGGGTGATGCGGTTACGCAGGTCGCGGCGCACGATTTCAATGGACCACATCCACACGATGTGGCCGAAGAACTCCGAGAAGTGCTCCGACCAGGTCTGGGCGCCGTCGATCCAGGGGAAGGGGTTGGGGGCCCAGCCCAGCAGCGGCATGACGATCACGTGCGCGCCCACGTACACGAAGACGCCGAAGACGGCACCCTGCCACAGCTTGATCCGCGGGAAGTACTCGGCGGCGATGCAGTAGATCAGGCCGAAGACGATCGCGAAGCTGAAGTGCACGATGAAGGACATGATCGGCAGCTCGTTGTTGGAGAACGTCACCGTCAGGTGCGAGGTCTCCGGGGACATGCCGAACCACTCCAGCATGGCCTGCGGCGGGTTCGTGTCCGAGCGGATGCCGGGTGTGCGCGGCGGGAAGGGCACCTCCCAGCCGAACTTGACCAGGGCGGAGAAGGTGCCGGCAATGAGGCCGACGAGTGTGGCCACGCCGAGGCGGCGTCGGGAGGGCTCGGTCGAGCCGAGCAGGCGGGTGATCCAGGTGGGCATTGAACCTCCGGGTATTGCGGCGGGGTCGCCGCGGCGATGATGAGCAGGCGCTTGCGGCGCGCTCATCTGGGTCGACCAACGATTTCACGGCGTAGCGCCGGTGTCCAAGCGACCCGGCGGCGAAGGTGGGTGTCGAACTCGTCAACACAACTCCAGCAAGCGCATAGGGTAAAGGTGTGATCTACTACCAAAGGAACGATGAGCACGGCGGAACCGCACTGGGTGTTGTCAGTGCCATCCTGGCGGTCGTTCTG
Source organism: Actinomyces sp. Z5 (assembly GCF_003287795.1). Lineage (NCBI taxonomy): Bacteria > Bacillati > Actinomycetota > Actinomycetes > Actinomycetales > Actinomycetaceae > Actinomyces > Actinomyces sp. Z5. Next base: position 5,984 of record NZ_QMIN01000098.1, on the reverse strand, counting down.
GTGTGTGGTCTGCGGCTGGCGGTGATGCTCTCCGCGCTGTTTGTCATCGCGAACATGGCGGGCACGGGGGCCTTCGTACTGTTGTGCTACTTCGCGGCGCTTGGAGCCGCCTGGTACAGCGCCCACCGCTTTCTGCTGTCGCCCCGGAGCGTGCAGGTGACTGAACGCGGCATGCACATCGCCAGGGATTACCTGCCCTGGCCGCGGCGGCGCGAGGAACTTCTCGTTGTCGAGAAGCGGCGTCTGGCCAGACGCCCTCACCATCGTGCCGTTTACTACACCTCGTCTGGGCGCGTACGCATGCGCGGACTGGAGAATATGAAGCAGTACGACGACCCCGCCGTCGCACGTCAGGCGGTAGAGGACCGACTGGACCAGGTATGGGCGGCCTGTGAGTGGGCGCGTGCGGACGCGGCCAAGAGACGCCGCCAGGTGGCCGCGGAACCGGGCGCGGACGCTCAGAAGTAGTAGGGGAACGGCGACCAATCCGGATCGCGGCGCTCGAGGAAGGCGTCGCGCCCCTCGGCGGCCTCGTCGGTCATGTAGGCCAGGCGGGTGGCCTCCCCGGCGAAGACCTGCTGGCCCGCCATGCCGTCGTCGGCCAGGTTGAAGGCGTACTTGAGCATGCGGATCGCCTGCGGCGATTTGCCGACCACGATGCGCGCATACTCCAGCGCCCGCTCCTCCAGCTCGGCATGGGGGACGGCCTCGTTGACCACGCCCCAGCGCTCGGCGGTGGCGGCGTCGTAGGTGCGGGCCAGGAAGAAGATCTCGCGGGCCCGCTTGTCCCCGACCTGCCGGGCGAGCAGGGCGGAGCCGTAACCGGCGTCGAAGGAGCCCACATCGGCGTCGGTCTGCTTGAAGCGGGCATGCTCGGCGGAGGCGAGTGAGAGGTCGCAGACCACGTTCAGGGAGTGACCGCCGCCGGCCGCCCAGCCGGATACGGCCGCGATGACGACCTTCGGCATGGTGCGGATGAGTCTCTGCACCTCCAGTATGTGCAATCGCCCCGCCCGGGCGGCGTCCAGGCGCTCGCGCTGTGCGGCGACGGCGGCGTCGTGGTCGTCGGTGGGCGCGGCAGCGGCCTCGTGGTCGTCGGTGGGCGCGGCTGCGACGCTCCCGACGACGGCGTCGGGGCGGGACGTCCCGGCGTTCTCCCCGGCAGTGGACGCGGCCTCGACGTCGTCGCCCGCCTTCTCGTACAGGTAGCCGTCCCTGCCGCGCACCCGCTGGTCGCCGCCGGAGCAGAAGCCCCAGCCTCCGTCCTTGGGGGAGGGGCCGTTGCCGGTGAGGATGACGGCACCGACGTCGCCGCTCATGCGCGCGTGGTCGAGCACCCGGTACAGCTCGTCGACGGTGTGGGGGCGGAAGGCGTTGCGCAGCTCGGGACGATCCAGGGCCACCCGCACCACCGGCAGGTCGCGCACCCACGCGCCGTTGGCGTCGCGCTCGCAGCCGCGGTGGTAGGTGACGTCGGTAAGCGCGCCCGGGCCGTCGCCACGGTTGGCGAATCCGGCGACGTCGCGCCAGTGGAGGGGATCGAAGATCTCCGAGACCCGCTGCGGCAGCGGGTGGGGCGACGGCTCGGCAGTTGACGACTGGCTCATGCGCACAGGGTAAGGGGAGGAGACGGCGTCTTGGTCAGCCGGTGATGTAGGCGGCCATGAGTTCGGTGCGTGAGTTGTAGCCGAGCTCGTGGAGCACATCGGACACGTAGAGGCGGACCGTGTTCTGTGAGAGGTTCAGGCGAGTAGCAATCCGTTTGTTGGTCAACCCCTTCAGCAGGCAGGCGTGGACCTCTTGGAGGTGCGGTGGCAGCTTCTCGACGGCGGCCTGCGCCTGCCGCACGGCATCGCTCCGGTCCTGCTGCACCCGGTAGGCCTCTACGAGCAGCTCGGTGGGTCGGGAGGACATGACGGGCTCGCCCCGGGCGGCACGAACCAGGGCATGGGCGACCGCCTCCGGTGGCTCGTCCTTGGTGATGAACCCGCTGACTCCCTCGGCGAGCGCGTCGCGGAGGGAGTCCTCGCGCCGAAATACGGTGAACATGACGACGGCGATGCCGGGATGGTTCTGAATGATGGCGCGCGCGGTGTGGGGGCCGCTCAGCCCGGGCATGTCGATGTCGACGAGGGCGACGTCGATCTCCAGATTGCCGCGGCTGAGCAGGTCGAGTGCGGCCATTCCGTTCTCGGCGGTGGTGACGACGGTGACGGGCGGCTGCGCATCGATCTGCTCGGCGAATACGGTGCGGATGAGCGGATCGTCATCCACGATCATGATCCGCAGCGGTGGGGTTACCTCAGACATGGGACGCTCCAGTGCGTTCCGGTAGTTCGGTGGAGTGGGTCGTTCCTGGGTGATCAGGTGCCGGGGCGATCGGGATGGTTGCCAGGACGGTCCAAGACTCACCTACCCTACTGGCGACGAGCTCGCCACCGGCCTTCTCGAAGCGGCTCGTCAAGGTGGCTAGGCCGTGTCCGCCGTGCAGTTCGGCGGGGACCTCGCGGTCACGCCAGGGCGCGGTGAAGGTGATCGCCAGGTGCTTCTCGACCGGTTCGACTACCAGCGAGAGCAGATCGCCGTCGTCACTGTACTTCAGGGCATTGACGGTGCACTCGCGAATGAGTGCCGCGAGCAATCGGCTGGCTTCGGGCCCGTACCGCGGGAGAAGACGTTCGGTATTGTCCAAGTCCGCATCAAGGGTGATGGACCGCTGCGCAAGTGCCTTCCTGCTGGTGGCGACGAGTTCGGGGATGGTAGGTTCTTCGACCTGGGAATGCGGGGATGTCGCGAGGTTGTCGATGAGCGCGCGCAGGTGACCGAGGGACTTGCGCGCGTTCGCCTCGACGGCGGCTGCTTCGGACTCGTGCTCCGGGGCCGCCTCGCGCAGCTGGCGGGTCAGGATCAGTAGGTGAGTCAGGTCCGCGGCGAGGTCGTCGTGCAGGGTGTCGGCGATGTCACGGCGCAGTTGGCGGTTGAGCGCATCGGCGGCCTCGCGAGAGGCCTTGGCCTCCCGCTCAAGTGCATTCATTCGCCCGCCAACCCATTGAAGTAACAGCCCCACACCGGCGCAGATGACGGCCCAGAGCGCCATTGGGGCAAGAACGTCTGCGGGTGTATCTGCCGAGGGGAGTTGGACGATGTGTACGGTGAGGAAGACCGCGACGGCGACTAATGTGCGTCGATGTGCAATTAGGTCAATGACGGCAACGTACGGGAGTAACGACGACCATGCGAGGTGTGCATCCGGAAGCAAAAATACTACTGCAAGCGTCGTGGCATACACTAGCGTGCCGGTGCGTTGATTTCTCATATAGGCGATGAAGGCAACGAACTGAAGAGCTTCCCATCCTGCAGAAATGGGTGCAGGTGAAGCAATGAGCCAGTGCAGGTCTAATGTCAATGTTAGGCCAGCTGCTAGGGCTAATGCAATCACCCTTAACTGCGTGCGCTTCAGCGGAAGGGTGGCCGTCATTGTTGTTGGCACAGCGTCGAAAAAGGCACGAAAATGCACCATGGTAGTGGATAGTTCTTGCCGTCTGGGGAGAAGGCGGGTGCTGTGGCGAGGGTGATTGTGAGCGCTAGGCAAATGATGTGGGCCTTGTCAATGCCCTGCCTGATCTTCTTCGATCCGGTTGCCATCTTCGTCAACGTAGTACCCTTCATCGTCGATCTCCTGGAAACTCAAGCGGCCGTCCTGAATCTCCTCGGCGAAGTGCTCGCGTGTCATCAGGCGCACTTGGCGGCCGCGCTTCATCATTTCCTCGTGGTTGAGGGTGGTGTTCCAAGGCTTCTCAAGCGTGACGATGATGACCATGTAGAAGATCCAGGTCACCAGGGTGAGGGTGAGTATTGAGGACGACGCAAGCAGCGTGGCAGCGGCGGAGCCTGCAACGGCTGGGCAGATGAGCGATATGACAGTCAGGGTCGGTCCCTCGGGGTCCTGCGACCGCTTGGCTCGCATGATCAGCCGCGACGCCGTCGCGTCGAGAACCTCCCGTATGACTGCGGCCACGATCGCGAATGCGACCACGCGGTCGATGGTCAGGCCCATGTGGGTCAACGCCGACAAGATCCCTGTGACGATGCCAAGACCGAGTCCATCAAGCAGAGCCATGAAGGCCCTCCCGGAAGCCAGCGCCCAGAGCGGGATTGCTGGGCGCCAGCGGGAGTCGGATTCCTGTGTTGTGGTCGCCATGGGTTCTCCTGATTGGATTTCGTCCGTCGATCTGCGATCGGCCGATACCTGTCAGGGTGAGTGTAGGGAAAGTATGAGCCGAATCATAGACTGATCTTCGTCAGGGTTGTCGTGCCAGACCGCTATGCAAGCCGGATGTTCCGCATGGTGTCACTGCTGCCGACCGGGGTGCTATCGGTCGTCTCCCTCTGGTGCGGGGATCTTCCCGTACAGCCAGTAGAGCAGTAGGAAGGAGACCAGCGCCGTCGTGCCGAATACCAGGATCGCGGGCAGGGGCTCCACCAGCAGCACCCCGATGAGCGCCATGGCAGATGCCTGCACGACGAGTTCCAGCGCCTCGCCGAGGAACTGGCCCACGTGTGACTTGGAAACGAAGTCGCCCCAGAGGATCACCACTGCCAGCCAGGTCAGCATCAGAAGCGGCGGCAGCCAAACCAGCGTGAGACCACCGTACTTGGGTCTGCCGACGGGTAGAAGGGCGACTGCTGCCAGGGCGAGGTACATCGGCGCCGTGACCATGACAACCATCACCGAGAGCACGACGTACCCGCGTAATTCCTGCAGCGACTTTTTCATGCGGGATTCCTTCGGAACCAGGGGAGAAGCGTCGGTGTAGAGGCTCGGTCTAATTATTGCCTTCTCGAAGTCGCAGCCACTGAATGAATGTGCCCAAGACCGCGGTTATCCACGGCGTTGGTGTCAGTGTGACAGCCTGTAGGCTGGCGCCATCGAGAATAGCGAGCGCGATCACTGAAAGCATGAATACGAGGCAAAAGCTCCCAACCAGTATCGTTATCGTTCTCCCTGAAGCGCGGTAGGTGGTTTTCATTTCCGGCTCCTCGTTGATCCTTCGGGCGTGCGCGTGGGTCGACCTCGACGCTCCGGTCGGTGCGGCAGCTGTACCGACGCCTCCTCCACCCCATTTTATGCCGCGCGGGTGTGCCCGAACAGTTGACCTTCGTCAGGTTGTTCAGCTGCCTGTTCCAGTGTCCGTCGGCGCACGCTCGAGCGGAGCGCCGTGCACGGCTCGCCGCGCTGGCCGGGCCGTACCGGCTTCGGAGGGCGAGTTGAGTATCGTCCGGGGGCGCGTGCCATACTTGCAAGGTCTTATGGGGTTCTTCGTGTTTGTGGGTGTGGATGGAGCCGGGATCGGTTCGCCTGCGTGCTTGGCGCTGACGTCGTCTACTACGCCGGTTCGGGGTTTACTACGCCGGTTAGGTGTCTGCTGAAGGGTTCTGGGCCCTTCAGCGGAGGTCTAACTGGCGTAGCAGACGCCGAAGGGGCGCAGCAGAGGCCGAAGGGGCGTACCCAATGATCGGGCCCTGGCCTTGATTCCACTGGCTCTACGCCCGCGACGCCGCCCCACCCCGGATGCTCGCACCACCAACCTCCACACCCCCTACGAAGAAACGGTTCGCCGTCAGGCACACAGACTCCTCGCGCTCGGAGACGTGGCGGGCCAGGAGCGGCGGCTGACCAGGTGGTGGTGGACGCGTGCGCCCCAGTGGCGCACCACGCGCCGCGGTCGACGGTTCGCCACCTCTTGCAACGGTTCGTGGGGCAGACGCACGGCGCCGGAAGTGGCGAGTCGTTGGAGCTACCTGACGAACCCCCACCCAAACACACGAACCGCTCACCCCGACGCCGACCCGAGGACATCCCCGCCAGCCCGACAATGTCCTATGACCGGCCAAAACGACCTCGCCAGCCCGAAAATGAGGGTTATAGGCGCGAACGTGTTGCTTTAGACCGGCGTGTCGGGGTGTTCTAGCTGGTTCGTCCG
>NZ_QMIN01000097.1:0-1956 GCF_003287795.1 Actinomyces sp. Z5 | reverse complement strand
CTACCGGGAGAGGCGTAGGTCACGGTCACCGATGCCTCGATGGAGCCCCCGCCGTCACCGGAAGCCGAGACACCGGCCGAAGGCGAACTCTGGGCTACATCAGCCTGGCCAGCATGCGGGCTGTCGGTGATTAAGAGTGCGGACGTCAGGGTCAGGACGGCGGCGAGCAGGCCGTGGATCTTCCGGGTGCGCATCCGGCATCACTCCACAGTGCAGTCATCATTGGAGACTAAGGTCTCCGAGGTGGTGAGCCAATTACCGTCCGGGCCGGGGACCATGATTACATGATATTCGGCGTAACGTTGGTAATCCGGTCCGGTGATGTCGTTGCCGTCGGCATCAGTGACAGTGACTTGTGTGCGGTCGTTGCACGTGTTTAGTTCTGCATAGGTGCCGTCTTCTGCCACGGACACCTCGGTGATTGTTACTCGCAAGGGCGGGTTCGCGCGTTGGCCGTTCAGGGAGCGAGCGTCCTGCTCAATCGTGACCAGCACGTCGCCTGTTGCGACGGTGGGCAGGTTCTCGATGCCTTCGCCGGTCGACCAGATGCGCCAGGTGACTTGGTCATAGGCGACGTAGTCAACCAGCGCCTTGGTCTGTGCTTCGGTGAGGTCTTCGGGGATGGAGACCATGTGGTAGCCCAGCTCCTGGTCTGACAGAGACTCAAGGGTAGGGGCGGCAGCAGACGCCGACGCGGAGGCCGCCGCCGCGGCAGCCGACTCAGACGCCTCCGCCGACGCCGCAGCCTCCGGATCATAGGTAGGGATATTCAGAGGATTATCGTCCGCCTCAGACGAACACGCCACCAGAGGCGCACAGGCCAGCAACAGTGCCAGCAGAGCAGCCGCCGGGCGGTGCCGACCGTGGCGCGATATGCGGGTTGAAGGTTGCATGTTTGACGGTTCTCCTTAGAGTTCGGCGTAGTGACAGGAATCAGTCGTCGGTGCTGGAGGCCGTGTCCTCGGCCTCGGGCGTGGGCGAGGGAACTACGACGCGCGTACTGGTTGCGGAGGCCAACTCCGGTATCTGGGCCAGCGCAGGCTCAAGGACGGCATGGAACTTATCCACCTGCTCATCCAGACCCTCCTCAGGACCCCAGTATGTCAGGCGAGCCAGCAGCACCTGGGTGTCGTCATAGCGCCAAGCCACATAGATCTCAACACCATCGGTCCACACCCAACCCTCACCCTCCACACCCTCGAAAGTCACCTCCCGGGCGGTATCGGAGTACTCAACGGGAATATCATCAAACTCCACCAGCCCATCGCTGGTATAAAGGTCTGTACCGATGCCGTAGTCGATCTCGAGTAACCCGAACGGGTTGCCGTCGGAGTCCATGTTGCAGCTGTAGCTGTAGCCGGATTCGCCGGTCTCCACGTTCGTTGTGGGGCTGGTGCTGTAGCTGTACCAGTAGGTGTCAAAACCGAGGATGTTATGGAGGTCCTGGTTGGGGAAGACACCACAGATCGTCTCATCCGCCAGAGGCGTCTCCGGCGGCTGCGTGGTCTCGTCCGAACCATTAATGAGTCCGCACGCAGCCAGGGAGGTTACCAGGCACAAGGCCGCAGCGGCCCTACCCCACCACCACCGGATTGCGCGTCCGGGTTCTCTGGTCCTACTTCCTCTTGATTGCGACTGCACCGTCTTCATCTCCCTACCTCCCTTCGCCGTCACCGTCCTGAACCACCATCAGCCATCCCACGAGAGTCTTCTCCCGGGCGTCTCATGGTTCGTCGGTGGGCTGGACGATAATCGTCTGGATCTCCGCCACCGGGATGTTGGTGGTTGTGGATGTGGTGTGGGTGTCCATCGAGCCCGAAGCGCCGTCGGTGGCGGTGTAGGTGATCGCGTAGGACACTTTGATGTCTACCGGGGTGACGCTGTCCTTGAAGTGCGCGCTGGACCGGTTGAACACGATCAGGCAGTCCGTACCCTTGGCGTCGTTCTCCTCACTCC
>NZ_QMIN01000010.1:0-18484 GCF_003287795.1 Actinomyces sp. Z5 | reverse complement strand
TCTCACTACTTCTGACACTCCCAGATGTCATGAGATCCAACAGTCCCAGAAGTCATGAGACAACACAGTACGGTAGGGGTACGTACCGTCGTCAGAAGTGCCGAAGCGTTGGCACCCAGTGCCGAACCGTCACGCGAGGTGCCGAACCGTCATCCGGGGCGCGCGGGCAAACACGCCAGGTCCGCACCCCGGGCGCTCATGTCTGGGCCCGGGGCCTGTCGAGTAGGGCGCCAAGATCACCGCCGTGCGTCGTCAATGGCGGCAGTCCCAGTCCAGCACCCAGATGATCCCAACGGCCCCGAAGAATCATCGCAAGCCAACACCACCCACCGACAACGACCACCCGCACCGCAGCCCCGACCCCAACCACCACACCCTCAAACCGGAAGATCCTTATTACCGCCGAGGTCGGTCAAAGTTACGCGCCGAGATCGGTAACGCCGCCTGTGGCCCGGCCGCCTGCACATAGCCCGCTCCCCGTGCTCGGGCCGCCCACCGATACCGCCTCACGTACGCGTTCTGGAGCTTTTCGAGGTTCTAGGTCCTGTTGTGTAAGTGCTTGGGTGGCGGTGTGTGGCTGTTGAGCCCATTAGTTGGACCGCCGTTCCCCGGTTGGACCCCTGTTCCCCGGTTGGACCGGCGTAGCCGCCGGTTACAGCGGTCCAACGGGGCGTGGGCGGTCCAACGGGGCGTGGGCGGTCCAGCCGGAGGGGCGAGCGCCGCTCAGCCGCTGACCCAGGCGCGCCACAGGCGGGCGTACTCCCCGCCGGCGGCCAGCAGCTCGGCGTGCGGACCCAGCTCCACGATCCGCCCGTCAATCACCACCGCCACCCGGTCGGCGGCGGCGGCCGTGTCCAGCCGGTGGGCGATGGCCACCACGGTGCGACCGGCCAGGACGGCGTCCAACGAGCGCTCGGCGGAGCGGGCGACGCTGGGATCGAGCAGGCTGGTGGCCTCGTCCAGCACGAGCGTGGCCGGGTCCATCAGCACGATGCGGGCGAGCGCGACCTGCTGCGCCTGCCCCGGAGTCAGCTGCACTCCGCCGGCGCCGACGAGGGTGTCCAGCCCGTCGGACAGCCCCCGCGCCCACTCGGCGGCACCGACGACCTCCAGGGCGCGCTCCAGTTCGGCGTCGGTGGCGTCCGTGCGGGCCAGACGCAGGTTGTCGGCCAGGCTGCAGGCGAAGACGTGGTGTTCCTGGGTCACCAGCGCGACCTCGTGGTGCAGCGCATCCTCCGTGAGCGCGGTCAGATCGACGCCATCGCCGTCGCCCACTGTCACGCGCCCGCGGGTGGGCGGGTGAATGCCGGCGAGCATGCGGCCGAGCGTGGACTTGCCCGAGCCGGACGGGCCGACGACGGCCAGTCGCTCCCCCGGGATCAACTCCAGGTCGACATCGTGCAGCACGTCGTGTCCGGGCAGGTACGCGTAGGAGACGCCGCACACGCGCGGAGGCCGGCCCGTGACCGTGCTGCTGGTGGCTTGGCGGTCGGGAGCGACCAGTTCCACGCCGACGATGCGGGACATGGCGGCGCCCGCCGTCTGCAGGGAGTCGATCCAGAAGGTCATCTCCGAGACGGGCGTGCGCAACTGAACGGCGTACAGCGACACCGTGGTGATCGCCCCGAGGGATACGGCACCGTGTCCGGCCAACCAAGCCCCCCAGGCGACGACGGCGATCACCGGGGCGAAGGAGCCCAGCCCCAGGGCGGTGATCAGGACAATGCGCAGCCACAGGGCGTACTGCTCGGTGGACCAGACCTCGATCATGGCCCGGTCCAGGATGCGGTTGCGGCGCGCCCCCAACCCGTGGGCGTCGACGGTGACCGCCTGGTCGGCGGTTTCGGCGACAACGCCGTCGACCTCGGCCCACATGGCGTTCATGGCCCGGTACGCGGGCACGGCGTAGCGCAGGTACCAACTCGCCGCTGGCAGGATGGTCAACAGCGGAATGATCAGCGCGGGACTGAGCTGCGGGGAGGTGATCACCGCGGCGGCCACGATCGTGAGCAGCGTGAGCACAATGACGAGGATCTGGCTGACGCCGCGCTGGACGACGTTGCGAATGGAGTCCAGGTCCCGGCCCGTGCGCCCCAGCAAGTCGCCGGTGCCGGCGGACTCGACCACCGACAGCGGCAGGTGCATGGCCGAGCCGACCAGCCGCTCGCGCAGCTCGGCGAACACCCGCTCCCCCAGCACGCGCGCCAGGTACTCGCCGCAGCCGGTCAGGGCGGCGTTGCCGACCGCCAGGGCGATGACGACGACGATCAGCCCCTGCAGCCGACCGGCCGTATTGGCGTCCACGGCACCGGTCACCAGGTCGACCATGGATCCGAGCACCCGGGGGATGCCCACGGAGGCCAGTGCCGCCAGCAGTTGGATGATCGTGACGGCGGCGATCGCGCCGCGGTGCTCGCGGACCAGTTCGACGGCGCGGCGACGCACGGCGGCCCCGTCGGCCACGGGTAGGCGTCGGTTCACGGCTCTCCTCCCGTGTCTACACCGCGTTCGACGACGGCGCGGTAGGCGTCCAGAGCGCTCAGCTCGTGGTGGGTACCGCGAGCGACCTCATGCACATCTGCCGCCGGGGTCGCAGTCCCGCGCCGGCCGGCCGCACCGGCGCCATTGGCGTCGACGACGGCGCTGACCGCACCGCCGTCAGACGCCTCGGCGGGCGCGAGCAGCACCACCTCGTCACAACGTCCCAACAGCAGTGGGGAGGAGGTGACGACGACGGTGGTCAGGCCCCGCCGCTCCTCCTGCAGCCTCCGGGCCACCAGGTCCTCGGTGTGCGAATCCAGGGCGCTGGTGGGCTCTACCAGCACCAGCACGGGCGCGTGGCGGGCGACGGCGCGGGCCAGAGCCAGGCGTTGGCGCTGACCGCCGGAGACGTTGCGGGCCTTCTCGGTGAGCTGGCCATCCAGGCCACCGAGGGAGTCCAGGGCGTCGCCCGCGGCGGCCACGGCGAGGGCCTGCTCGGCGCGCTCCCGCTGGGCGGCGGTCAGGGGCGCCGCACCTCCGCCGGCGGCGGGGCCGTCGTCGCCGTGGGCGCCCGCCACCGCGCCTGAGCGGATGACCTCGGCGGTCGGGCGCGGCCCGGACAGGGGGATCTCGTCGCCGAGTACCTCCTCGGCGAGCGTGCCGGCGAAGGCCTCGGCGTGGGCGCCGGAGACGACGATGGTGCGGCGCACCTCCTTAAGCGGGACGGTGCGCAGGTCGGTGCCGCCCAGCGCGACGGGGCCGTCGGCGTCGTCGGCACGGCCGAGGCGCTTGGCCAGGGCGGCGGCGCGGGCCGGGTCGGGGCAGACCAGGGCGGTCATGCGTCCGCCGCGCAGCACCACGCCGGAACTCAGGTCGGTCAGGTCGCCGGCCGGGTCCAGGCGCGCCCCGGGGACGACGCCTGCGTCGTCGGTCAGCGGCTCGACCGCCTCGATGCGGGCAACCTTGCGGGCGCCCACCCAGGCGCGGGTGGAGAACTGGATCAGGTCGGCCATCACGCCCAGCGGCCCGACCAGGAAGGTGGTGTACCCGTAGAAGGTGACCAGTTGGCCCGGGCTGATGGTGCCGGTCAGGGCCGCGCGGGCACCCGCACCGACGACGACGGCGGTGAAGACCATGGGGGCGCCGGCCTTGACGGTGGCCAGGAACGCCTGGGTGGAGGCGACCCGGATGCCGGCATCGCGCACCCGGTGAGAGGCCTCGGCGTAGCGGGCGGCGTACACGTCCTCCCCGCCGATGCCGCGCAGCACGCGCAGGCCGGACACGGCGTCGGTGGTGATGGTGGACAGGCGCCCCTGTTCTTCGCGCTGCACGGACAGGCGCCGGTTCAGGGGACGGATGAAGGCGCCCACCAACGCCAACACGATCGGCAGACCGATCAGCACCAGCAGCCCCAGCGGGGCGGACGTGCGCAACATGAGCACACCCACAACCACGACGCTGACCAGGGCGCCGATGACGTTCACGACGAAGTACATCAGGGCGCCGATGTTGTCGGCGTCGGCGGTGATGGTGGCGATCACGTCCCCGCTGGCGATGCGGCGGGTGACGGCTCGCGAGCGCAGGCCCAGGCGGTGGGCGGCACCACGCATGGCCGGCTTCCAGGCGCCGACCCAGGCGCCCATGCCGGTGGCGTCCTCCAGGCCGGCGGCGAGCGAGCCGAGCAGTCCCAGTCCGGTCAGCGCAGCCAACCCGGGCAGCAGGCGGGCGGTGAGTCCGGCCTCGAGACCGGCGTCGAGCAGGTCGCCCAGTGCCAGCGGGATCAGCGCCTGCGCGAGGTAGGAGGCCGTGGAGACCACGACGCCGAGGGCGATCGCGGGCACGCTCATGCGGGTCACGGCGCGCAGCAGCCCGCCCGGGGTGGCGGGCAGCTCCGGGGGCGGCGTCGTCTGCACCGACAGGAAGGCGGGCCACCGCCGCGGGGCGCGGGCAACGGGGATTGACACGATCTCCTAGCCTATGTGACCCGGCCGCGGCCGGCCACAAGGAATGCGCTCCCGCCGGTCCCGGCTACAACGAACATCTGCCTTCTACTACGAGCTTTTGCACCCTGGTGTGCGGCAATTAGGCGTACACCAGGGTGCAAAAGCTCGTATCAGGGCGAATTCGGGTGCCTTGGGGGCCGGCCACAGCGGACCACCGCAGCGGCGGGACCAGGTCAGGCCGCGGTGGGTGCGAGGGCGTTGTCCGCCGGCAGCGGCTTGGGGCCGCGGCGCAGGCGGGCGCCCAGCAGGATGAAGGCCCAGGCGATCAGCGCCCAGACGGCCAGGACCGCCAGGGTCTTGAGGTAGATCCCGTCCACGCCGCCGCCGGCGATCAGTCGCCGGAAGGCGAGCTGGGTGTAGCTCATCGGCAGGTAGGGGTGGATCCACTGGAAGAAGCGCGGCGTGGTCTCGATCGGGAAGGTCGCGCCCATGGAGGTGATCTGCAGGCTGAGCAGGATGATGGACACGAAGCGGCCGCGGAAGGCGAGCGTGGCTACGCAGGCCTGGTTGACGGCGACGAAGGTCAGCGACGCGGCGATCGCCATGGCGCACAGGCCCACCAGGTTGGCGGCGTGAATCTCGCCCGCGGCATTGACCGCAACCATCATGACCACGGCCTGGGCGACGGCAAGCAGGGCGGCGGTAGTGGCGGGCCGGATAGCTGCGGCGTACCAGCGCTCGCCATGGTCGCGCTTGTCCAGGGCGGGCAGCACCAGGAACAGGGCGATGGCGCCGACCCACAGCGCCAGGCTCATGAACATCGGGGTGAAGCCGGCGCCGTTGTTCGCCACGGGGTTGTCGCGCACCGCATCCACGTCGGCGGCGTCGGCGGCCACGTCGGTCATGGTCTGGCGCTGGGCCGCGGTGTAGTCGGGGATCTGGTCGACGCCGTCTTCCAGGCCCTCGCTGAGGGCGTCGGCGCCGTCGGACAGCTCGGTGGAGCCGTTCTTGAGCTGATCCAGGCCATCACTGAGGTTGGTGGCGCCGTCGGACAGGGTGACGGAGCCGGAATAGGCAGCGCCCAGGCCGCTGGACAGGGTGTCCGCACCGGTGGCGGTGGTGTCGGCGCCGGCGGAGAGCCGGGCGAGGCCGTCGGCAAGGGTCTGGGAGGAGGTGGCGGCCGTGGAAGCGCCGGAGGACAGCGTGTTCAGGCCGCTGGACAGGGTGTCGGCACCGCTGGACAGGGTCTGCGCGCCGGAGTTGACCGAGTTCGCGCCGGTGGCGAGCTGGGAGGTGCCGGCGGAGAGACTGTTGGCCCCGGTGGACAGGGTGTTCAGACCGGTGGACAGGTCGCTGGAGCCGGTGGCGAGTTGGGAGGCGCCGTCGCTGACGGAGGTGGCGCCGGAGGTCAACGTCGGGCCCTGGGAGGACAGTGCGGCCAGCACCCCGGTGAGGCTGCGGTCTTCGCCGGTGGCGGGGTTGTACACGTCGGTGGCGGACCCCAGTCCTCCGGACAGCGTGGTGGCGCCGGAGGACGCATCCGCCGCCCCGGTGGCGACGGCACCGACGGAGCCCTGCAGTTGGGTCGCGCCGGAGGAGAGCTGCTCCGCTCCGGTGGCGACCTGGCCGACGGCGCCGGTCACGCCCGCACTGGAGGCGGCTAGGGTGTTGAGGCCGCCCAGCACGGTGCCGGACTGGGCCGTGTCCTCGGTGGTACCGAGCCCGCCTGCGGCCTGCGCGATCGCCTGGCAGGTCGCGTCGGTCTCACCGTGGTCGGCGACGCACTGCTGATAGGCGCCCGCGAGCGCGGTGGCGACCTGCCCGGCCCCTGCCTGGGCGGTGGACACGCCGCCGGTGTAGTCGTTGACGGCGCCGTACAGGGTCGCCTGGCCGGCCGCGGCCGAGTCGGTTGACGACCCGATCCCGTTGACCGCGCTCTGGGCGCCCGTCGCCAGGTCATTGGCGGCTCCGTAAAGGGTCCGCTGGCTCTCCTCGCCGCTGGCGTAGGAGTCGGTGGACTTGCCGACGCCGGCGGACAGCTGGTTCAGGCCCGACGCCAGGTCCTGGGCGCCGGGGTCGAGTTGGTCCTTCAGCGTCGTGTAGGCCTGGTCCACACTGTCTACGTAGGTGTTCACGCCGGTGGACAGGGTGGTAGCGCCGGCGGACAGGCTGGTGGCGCCGGCGGACAGGCTGGTGGCGCCCGACGAGGCGGAGGATGCGCCCGCGGCCACCTGTCCCGCGCCCGAGTCGACCGTGGCGGCACCCGAGGCCAGCGTGGAGGTGCCGTCGGCCAGGGTGCCCGCGCCGGATGCCAGCGTGCTCGCGCCGGAGGCGGCCGATGACGCTCCGGTGGACAGGCGGGCCACGCCGTCGGCCAGCTGCTGGGAGCCGGAGGCGGCGGTTGACGTGGAGGTGGCGAGGATGGTCAGGCCGTCGGAGAGGGTGACGGCGCCGGAGGCCAGCTCGCTCATGCCGACCGTGAGGGTGGTGGCCCCGTCGGCCAGCTGGTCGGCACCGTCGGCGGCGTCGGCGGTGCCCGACTCCAGGGTGGCGGCGCCCGTGGCCAGGGCGGTGGCGCCGTCGGAGGCCTCTACGAGTCCCTCGCGGATGGTGGAGACGCTCAGCAGCAGGGTGGACAGGACCCGCTCGGAGCCCTGCTGCTCCAGGCGGTTGGAGAGTTCGGAGGCGACGGTGGCGGCCATGGTGCCGGCCAGGTAGTTGATGCCGTCGTCGGTGACGAGCTTCAGCTCCTGGGTGACGGCGTCGGAGGGGTCATCGGAGCCGACGCGGGAGGCGATCTGGGAGAAGTCGGCGGGGATGTAGAGGATGGCGCGGACCTTCTGCGTGTTCATGTCCGCCTCGGCGGTGGCGGCGTCCATCTGCTCCCAGGTGAAGCCGACAGGCTCATCGCCGTCCGGATGGGTCAGGGCGTCCGTGAGGTCGGCGCCGAGGTTGAAGGTCTCGGTCTCCCCGTTGGCGAGCGTGGCCGTGTAGGCGCTGTCCTCGTTGACGACGGCGGCCTTGATGTTACCGAGCCGGTTGGTGGGGTTCTGGTAGGCGAGCGTCAACAGTCCCGAGTACAACAGCGGGATGATGGACACGGCGAGCACCACGACCAGGTTGGCGATGCGCGAGCCGCTGAGCTTCTTCATTTCAGTTGCCTCTCCTGAGTTCCGCCGACCGACGATACACATCTGTATCGACGCCTTCAATACAGACCTGTATCATGCCTGTCTGGCTGGACGCCGAGGATCGGCCTGAGAAACCCCGAGGGGACGCCGAAAACACCCTCGACGCCGGCGTCGCGAATGTCGTGAATGACACAGGGCGACGCGAAATGACATGATGAGCTGGACATGAGCACGAGTAGGGAACAAGCGGAGGAGCTGATCGAGGCCGCCGGCGCGCGCCTGTCGGCCCGGCGGGCCGCGGTGCGTCGGCTCATCGGCGTCCCCCCGTCCGAGCGACGCGCCCAGACTCAGGCGCTGCTGCTGGACGCCGGCCGGGAACTGTTCGCAGACAAGGGCATCGGCGGCACCTCCGTGGGCGACATCTGCTCCCGGGCCGGCTTCACCCGCGGCGCCTTCTACTCCAACTTCACCGACATGGACCACTTCGTGCAGCGCCTGGCCGAGGAGCAGTGGACCTCCATCGTCAACTTCGTGGACGAGTCCGTCGCCGGCGCGCTGTCCACGCAGACGGAGGGACCAACGCTGGAGTCCGACGCCGAACTGGCCGCCGGGCTGGCAGAACTCGCCTCCCGGCTGCTCGGGGCCATGCCGATCTCACGCGAGGTGTTCCTACTGCAAAACGAGTTCGCCGCCTACATCGCGCGCACCGAGGCGGATGGCGGGGGCTCCCCGCTGCGCGAGGGCTATGCCGCCTTCAAACGGCACCTGGTAAGGGTGCTGGTGGAGGGGTTGGCGTCGATCAACCGCGCCTGCCTGCTCAGCCCGGAGGACACCACCGAACTCATCATGGCCACCGCCGTGCGCTCCATGCGCATGGCCCTGTCCGCCGCGCCCGACGCGCACAGGCCCGGTGACGCACAGGCCGCTGGCACTCGTGGCGCTCAGACCGACGACGCCGACGCCAACAGCGACCGCGGGTCGGAGAGCACCGGCGCCAACGCCGCCGACCCCGACCTGACCGCCTTCCTCGTGCGCACCCTGCCCACGCTGCTGGCCCGCCTGTCGACGCCGGTCACCCACACCGCTGACGCCTAACCGTTAGTGCGCGCCCCAGACGGGAGACCGCATCCCGGCCGCCCTTGACATGCCCCGCACCAACGGCGCTAACCTCACCCCATGACCGCTTCGACGCCCACGACCCGCGCCCTGATGGCGCGCGCCGAAAGCATGCGTCGAATGCAGATGCGCTGACAGCGCCAGCCGTCGCTGTTTACACGAGTAACGGTCAGAGTCCGAGCCGCCTGCGGGCGCTCGTTGCACTCCGCGGCCGTCAACTATGTCGGCCCGCGTTCAAACCCCGGTAATCCTCCATTCACCGCCGCCACCGGCCTGTGCACACCGCGTCCACTCCACCTCCCCGAGGTCGGTTGAAGTTACGTGCCCGGGTCGGCCGACGTGACGGCAGCCCCAAGCCTTACAGGAAGCACCATGACCACCTACACCCCCGCCGTCGTGACCGGCACCGACGCCGTGTCCGAACCGCCAAGGCACCCATCCGCTCCGGAGCGCCAGACTCCGGCCGCCAACTCGCCCACAGCCGTGGTCTCATTGCCGGCCGACGCCGCCGCGACTTCCGCCGTCGTCCCCGATGCCTCCGGCCTCGCCCCGCACGCCTCCGCCTCCCCCTTCGACGTGGTCCACGACCGCGCCGGCACCGCGAGCCTGAAGTGGGACTTCGCCGCCGAGCGTGGCCGCCCCAGCGCCGTCCTGCCGCTGTGGGTGGCGGACATGGACCATCCCACGGCGCCCTGCGTGGTCAACGCCCTGCTGTGGCGGGTGCGGCACGGCATCTTCGGCTACACCGAGCCCGACGCCGCCTACAACGCCACTCTGGCCGCCTGGTTCGCCCGCCGCTACGACTGGCGCATCGACCCGGCCTGGAACGTCGTCACCCCGGGTGTCGTGCCCGCGCTGGCGACGGCGGTGCGCGCCCTGACCGAGCCGGGCGGCGCCGTCGTCATTGAGGAGCCCGTCTACTACCCGTTCCGGGAGGTGGTCGAGCAGCAGGGGCGCGTGGTCGCCCCGGCCCCGCTGGTGCGCGGCGCCGACGGCGTGTACCGGCGCGACCTGGACGCGCTGGAGGCCGTGCTCACGAGCACCGGCGCCCGCCTTCTGCTCCTGTGCAACCCGCACAACCCGGTGGGCCGAGTGTGGTCCCGCGCCGAACTGACGGGGCTGGCCGAGGTGGCCGAACGCCACGACGTGCTCGTGGTCTCCGACGAGGTGCACGCCGACCTCGCCCTGCCCGGGTACCGCACCACCCCCTTCGCCTCCCTGTCCGCCGATGCCGCCGCCCGCACCATCACCTGCACCTCGCCGTCGAAGTCCTTCAACCTGGCCGGGCTGCAGGTGGCCAACATCCTCATCGCCGATCCCGACCTGCGCGCCCGCTTCCGCTCGGCCCTTGGCGCCGCCGGCTACTCCCAGCCGAATGTGCTGGGACTGACGGCCTGCCAGGCGGCCTACAAGTCCGGCGACGCCTGGCTCGACGCCCTGCGCCGCCATATCGAGTACGCGCGCCGACACGTCATCCGCCGCCTGGAGCGGGTGCCCGGCGTCGAAGTCTCGCCATGCGAGGGCACCTATCTGCTGTGGCTGGACTGCACGGGTCTGCTGGAGGCCACGGGCCTGGCGGCGGAGGAGCTGGACGGTTTCATCACCGATCAGGCCGGCCTGTGGCTCGACGACGGCGCCCTGTTCGGCACCGGCGGTGCCGGCTTCACCCGGCTGAATATCGCCTGCCCGCGCGCAACGCTGGACGAGGCGCTGGATCGCCTGGAGATCGCCGTACACGGTCTGCTCGCCAGCGCCGCCGCCTGAACCGTCGCCCCACCTCGCCGAGACCGGCACTAATGACAGCCGGGACCGGCACCAATAACGCGCCCAGTGCGCCCAACACTCCCAGCCAGCCAGAAAGCTCTTATGCCCGTCATCGATTCCACCCCCACGCAGTCCTCCGACGCCGTGCGCGGCCCCGCCGTCGATCATTCCGGGTGTCGCACCGCGCCGATCCAGCACCACCCCACGTGGTCGGACTCCCCCAGCCCCTGGCGGCTCGACACCGTGCTGGCGCATGCGGGGACCGGCACCGACCCGGTCACCGGCGCCATTACGACGCCGATCCACCTGTCGACCGCCTTCGGGCATCCGGGCCTGGGCGCCTCCACCGGCTACGACTACACGCGCACCGCCTCCCCCACCCGCGACGTCCTGCAGGACGCCCTGGCACGGCTCGACGGCGGGGCGGCGGGCTTCGCCCTGGCCTCCGGCATGGCGGCGGTGCAGCTGACGGTCACCACGCTGGCGCCGTACGGCTCGCGGATCGTCGCCCTGGAGGACCTATACGGCGGCACCTACCGGTACCTGAAATGTCTGGCCGACGACGGCGCCTACGAGGTGGACTTCGTGGTCGGCGAGGCCGGCCTGCGGGAGGCGCTGCGGCGGCCGGCCGCGCTGGTGCTGATTGAGACACCCACCAACCCGATGATGACCGAGCTGGACATTGCGCGGGTGGCCGACTGGGCGCATGCGGCGGGGGCACTGCTGGCGGTCGACAACACCTTCTACACGCCGGTGATCTGCCGGCCGTTGGAGTTGGGTGCGGACGTGGCCGTGTACTCGGCCACGAAGTACCTGGCCGGGCACAACGACGTCATGGCGGGCGCCGTCGTCGTGAAAGACCCGGCGCTGGGCGAGCGGCTCCAGTATCAGTCGAACACGACCGGGACGACGCTGGGCCCCTTCGACGCGTTCCTGCTGCTGCGCGGACTGAAGACGCTGTCGCTGCGCATGGAGCGCCACGAGACCAACGCCCGGAAGGTGGCCGACTTCCTGCGCGCCGACACGAGGGTGACGCGGGTGCTGTATCCGGGACGCTCGGGCATGGTGTCCTTCGAGCTGGCCGACGGCGTCGACGTGGCCGCATTTCTGGCGGCGGTGCGCGTGTTCACCTTCGCCGAGTCACTCGGCGGGGTGGAGTCGCTGGTGACGTGCCCGAGCGTGCAGACGCATGCGGACGTGCCGCCGGCCACCCGCGCCGCCTACGGGCTGACGGACCGGCTGCTGCGGCTGAGCGTCGGCATCGAGGACGCCGAGGATCTGGTGGCCGATCTGAAGCAGGCGCTGAACCTGGCCGACGCGACGGCGTGAGTAGAGCAGCGAGGGCACTGACGGACGCACCAAGTGCGGCCGAGGCCACAGGCTTGTTTGGTAACGGGTTAGCAACACGGCCGGGTAGGCTGTCGTCATGGATTCCAGCACAGGTCCGAGCTTCCCGATGTCGGCCACAGCAGTATTGGCACAGAGGAAGCAAAGACAACGGGAGGCCGCCGCGGTTACGGCCACCGAGCAGTATCTGCCCCCGAGTCGTGGGCGCCATGCCGCCGACCGGCCAGATCGACGGCCCTCGCGTGGCGGCCGGGCACCACGCGGCAAGAAGCCCGTTATCCCGCCCGTGCTCTACCTGCCCTCGACCGGCGCGCCGAACACCTACGGCGCCGAGATCGAGTTGCGCAAGACGAACGACGGGCGCATGGCACTGCTGGCCTACACGGCGCTGGATCGCCTGGCGGACTGCATGGGGCCACACCAGCCCTGGGTGCTGTACCCGACCGAGAGACTGGGTGATCTGGAAGTCGTGGAGCACTACGACGTCATCTACCTGGACTTGCCGGTGCCAAAGGAGCTCTGGCGCACGGCGGTGAACACGGATCGGAGGTCGGCGCGATGAGCGAAGAGTTCCGGTTCGAGTACGACTCCGCGATCGACATTGCGGCAAGGTTTGCAACTGCCCAGGACGACCTGGAGGCCAACGCGCCGACCATGCCCTACTCGGTGGACGCCGGAGACGGCAGCACGTACATCACCAGCATGATCTCCCAGCTCGCGCAGGACGCCGGCACGCTGGCTTTGGCTGCTGAACTCGGCTACACCAACATGAAGAGCGCCATCAACCTGGTTTCCGGTGCCGACGACGACGTCGCACAGACCTTCCGCGACATGGAGGAGGACATGCCATGAGCACGGGTTTCCCTGTCGATAACGGAGACGGAGTCTGCACCGCCCAGATCGACACCACGATCCCCGGGAGTGTGGAGTCGGTCGACAGCTCCGCCGACTGGCTAAAGCTGCTGCAGGACGGGTTCTGTGACGCGCGCACCATGTTCAGCAACGCTGCCACGCTCACCAACGCAGACCTGTCGGGAGAGCTTGCTAGCGCGGTGGTTGCGTATTCGAACGACCTGTATGACGCCTGCGGCAATGCCTACGATCGCGCGAAGAACGCTGTAGACGTCATTAGGTCCTTCGCCGACCAGCTGGGTTGGCGCAAGGATGACATGGCCGAGCACCGCGAGACCGCGATAGCAGGAGGTCTGACAGTCGTAGGCAACGTCATTGTGGCACCGACCCCGGTGTCCAAGCCCGCCGACCTGGGAGATGGCGCCACCGCAGCCGAGAAGCAGGAGTGGACGACCGCGAACGACGCCTACGAGGACTATCAGACCAAGAAGGCCCTCTTCGACGAGGTCAGCGAGGACGTCCAGGACACCTTTGACGAACTCGACGACTGGATCACCGAGCACCTCGTCACCGCAGAGTCCGACGCATTGGACAACGTCCTCATGGACGGGGTCAAGGAGATGGTGGAGAACGCCATCGGCGAAGGATTCGAAGCAGGAACGCAAAACGTCTACTACAACAAGGCCACCGCGCTGTACGACGCCGCCGTCGCAGCGGCGACCGCGAAGGCGATCGAGCGCTCAGGCAACCCCGCTGTCAGATCCGGCAACAAGCCGCCGAATCAGGACACTGTAGACAGGAACCTGAACCGTTCCCCTAAAGCTGACACCGCCGAACAAGTAGCCAAAACCGGGAAGAAAGTAGCAAAAGGCGTTGGTACCTCGATAACCCTCGGATTCATTGGCATTGAGCTCGCAACAGGGGATTCTCCGTCCGAGGTCCTGGTGCCAGCCGCAGCTTCGGCAGCAACGGCGGTCGCCATAGCGGGAGCACCAGTGTGGGCAACCGTGTTCGTGACAGGGTCCGTAGCAGTAGGCGTAGGTTATCTCTATCAGAACTATGTACCATTGGAAATACGCGGAAAGATAGACGAGGGCCTTAATGACATGTGGGACTGGGGTGCAGACCGTGTGGATGACGCGACCGACTGGGCCTCCAACCAATGGAATCGGATCTTTGGATGAGTTCGGATAGTCATATGTCCCGTTGGAGGGAACGCCGGAAGTATCCGCGCGTTACCACCTGCCACCAGGCAGATATCGACCGTTCGAAATCTCCTTGGTGGGAGGCACTATTAGCGGGTGGAACACTGCTCCTTGCCTGGATGCTGGCAACGTTGGTAGGCAACACCTCTTGCGCAGTCGTTTTCGGGCTAGCCGCGACAGGCTTTGCAATACATATTCCGGTTGCGGTGGATCATCTTGGGGCTTTGCGACGTGTGCGTGAGTACTGGCGGCACGCCGAGGGCGCCACGCTGTTCTTCCCCGACCGGAGCATCGCCATAGCCGAGTACGCGTTCTTCGCCCTGGTGTTCCTCGCCGGCCTGCTCGGCATCGGCCTGGTGTGGTTCGTGCGGCTCACCCAGACACCGATCGGCTCCACCATGCGCGGAACCGTATTCCTCTCCTCCATTACGGTCGGCTTGGCCACCGCGTCCTGGCGTAAGACACCGTTCACCCTGCGCCACGGTCCGGCACTGGCCCTCACTCATGACGGCATCCACATCTGGCCCGGCACCCGCCATAGCACATACGTGTCATGGGAAAGCCGGCCCGAAGTCACCGAAGTAGTCGCCTACCGACTACTCCTAACCACCACCGCCAACGCCGTCATCAAAAGCCAGACAGGAACCTACGAGTTCCCCATGGGCAGCCTCCCCATGGAATACGTCCAGCTGCGCCGTGTCATCGAGTTCTACAGCGGCCACCGCCGCCTCCGCCACGAACTCGCCAAACCCGAAGGCCTCGAACGCGTCAAATCCCTTATGCAACACACCGTCCAGGAAGTCGAACAGCAACTACCCCCACCGACACCCAGACGCCCACGCAGACACCGCAAGTGAATCGATGTGCCATATGACTCCAGCTTCACATCAGCCAACGCGTTGCCAGGGGAAACGGGAGCCGTTATGAGCTGGCTGTACATAGTGCGTCATCGCGCAGAACGCGCAACAGAGGAAGCACGCACGAAGATCGTCAGCTGTGATGACGCCGATGACGTCTACGGTAAGGGCCTCCGTTCCACGCTGGCCATCACACTGCTCTACATCCTTAGCGCCTGGTTCTTCTTCGCGGTCTCCGCAATCGCACTCGGCGTGGTCTTCACCGCCCTGGCGGTCTCCTCCGCAATGGCCGCTGCACAGCTGGAGGGCAAGTCAATGCTGCGCCGCAGTGCGTACGAGCACTGGTACCGGGACGACTCCGGCATCGCGATCAGGCCCTCGTGGCGCCTGCTCGCCTACGACTGGTTCGCAACCACAACCTCGATTGTCGGCATCGGCGTCGGTGTGGTATTGCCGTGGTTCGTCCCCCAGGAACGGATCGGCGGAGTCGGCAGCAGCGCCGTCGCACTGGTGATACTTCGGGCAGTGATCTCCGGACTGAGTCGGCGGCCGTTCGGGATGCCCACCGGCCCCGCCATCATCCTGAACTACGAGGGCGTACACCTATGGCCGGGGCAACGCTACGAAGCCTGGATCCCCTGGAAGGAACGCCCGCGGGAGGCGGGCGTGCAGAACGGGGCACTACTCATAACCACGCGCAGACGAAGCACCATCGTCTTCCCCATTAGCTACCTGTACCCCGGCTGCACCCAGATCGGCCGCGTCCTGGAGTTCTACAGCACCCACGCGCCCCTCCGCCAAGAACTCGCCAAACCCGAAGGACTCAAACGCGTCCGCTCCCTCATGCAACACCCCATCCGGGAAATAGAAGCAGAGCTTTCCCAACAAACGCCTGATCGGCCACGCCGCCACCGAAAATGAATCACGTGCCGAGCCATCCCGGCTGGCAGCCGGATCAACCGACCTCGGCACGTAAGATCAACCGACCTCGGCGGGGAGGGGCGGGGAGAGTTGGTCGGGAGGGCTACCAGCTGACCGGCACCGGGGCGCCCTCGCGGTAGCCGGAGGCCGACTGGATGCCGACGATCGCCCGCTCGCGGAACTCCGGGATGGAGGCCGCTCCGGCGTAGGTGAAGGAGCTGCGCACGCCCGCCACGATGGAGTCGATCAGGTCCTCCACGCCGGGGCGCTCGGGGTCCAGGTACATGCGGCCGGCGCTGATGCCCTCCTCGAACAGCCCCTTGCGAGCGCGGTCGAAGGCGTCCTCCCCCTCGGTGCGGTCCGCCACCGCCCGGGCCGAGGCCATGCCGAAGCTCTCCTTGTAGGCGCGGCCGTCGGCGTCGTACTGCAGGTCACCCGGGGACTCGTGGGTGCCGGCGAACCAGGAGCCGATCATCACGTTGGAGGCGCCCGCCGCGAGCGCCAGGGCGACGTCGCGCGGGTGGCGCACCCCGCCGTCGGCCCACACGTGCGCGCCCAGGCGCGCCGCCTCC
The DNA here is from genome assembly GCF_003287795.1 of Actinomyces sp. Z5. NCBI lineage: Bacteria > Bacillati > Actinomycetota > Actinomycetes > Actinomycetales > Actinomycetaceae > Actinomyces > Actinomyces sp. Z5. Next base: position 2,295 of record NZ_QMIN01000010.1, on the reverse strand, counting down.
CGGCTGCACTCCAGGACGGCGGAGAACTGGGGGCGGCCCACGCCGGTCTGCATGCGGGTGGTGCACATGGCGCCCGGCCCCACCCCCACCTTGACGATGGAGGCGCCGGCGTCGACCAGGTCGCGCACGCCGGCCGCGGTGACCACGTTGCCGGCGACGATCGGGAAGGCGCCGGGCAGGGCGGCGCACACGGCCCGGACCACCTCCACCATGCGGTCCTGGTGCCCGTGGGCGGTGTCGACGACGATCACGTCCACCCCGGCCGCCACGAGTTCGGCCGCGCGGCGAGCCGGGTCGCCGTTCATGCCGATGGCGGCACCCACGCGCAGGTGGCCGGCGGCGTCGACGGCGGGCCGGTAGATGGTGGAACGCACGGCCCCGGAGCGGGTGAGCAGGCCGACCAGGCCGCCGTCGGCCCCCACCACCGGCGCCAGGGTGCGGCGGGCCACCTTGAGCCGATCGAAGGCCTCACGCGGGTCGATCCCCTCCGGCAGGGTGACCAGTTCGGTGCTCATCACCCGCCGCACCTGGGTGAAGCGGTCGACGCCACTCACGTCACGCATGTCCACCATGCCGATCGGGGCGTTGGTTTCGCCGTCGACGACGACGGCGGCGCCATGGGCACGTTTGGGAATCAGGCCAAGGGCGTAGCCGCAGGTGTGGTGCGGCTTGACCGTCACCGGGGTGTCGTAGACGAGGTGGGAGGCCTTGACCTGGGCGACCGTGTCGATGACGACGTCGGCGGGAATGTCCTGCGGGATGATGGCGATGCCGCCGCGGCGGGCGACGGTCTCCGCCATGCGCTTGCCGGCCACGGCGGTCATGTTGGACACCACCAGCGGGATGGTGGTGCCGCTGGCGTCGTCGGTGGTCAGATCCACGCCCGTGCGTGAACCCACGGCGGAGCGGGAGGGGACCATGAATACGTCGTCGTACGTCAGGTCGAAGGTGGGCTGCATGCCGTTGAGGAACTTCACTTGAGGATTCTACGGCGCAGCCCGGCCCGTGAGCGTGCCCGCGGGTGGCGAACGGCCCCTCACGGCCGCCTCGTCGCGAGCAACGAGGGGGTGAGGGGCCGTTACCGCGCGGACCGGATGGTCGGCCGCGCGGGCCGGTCAGGCGTTCTGCTCGGGGTCCTTGCCGAGCAGGAAGGCGTAGCTGAAGCCGGCGATGGCCGCGCCCAGGAGCGGGGCGACGATGAACAGCCACAGCTGCCCGGGGGCGCCGTTGCCGGCCTCGAAGGCGACGGCGATGGAGCGGGCCGGGTTGACGGAGGCGTTGGTGACCGGGATGGAGACCAGCAGGATGAGCGTCAGGGTGGAGCCGATGGCCAGCGGGGCGAAGCCCTTGGGGGCGCGGGAGTCGGTCGAGCCGAGGATGACGATCAGGAAGATGGCGGTCATGACCAGCTCGCAGATGAAGCCGGCGGCCATTGAGTAGCCGTGCGGGGAGTGCGCGCCGTAACCGTTGGCGGCGAACCCGTTGGCGGCCACGTCGAAGCTGTCGGAGCCGGAGGCGATGGCGTACAGCACGCCGCCGCCCACCAGGCCGGCGACGATCTGGATGCACCAGTAGGGCAGGACGTCCTTCCAGGCGAAGCGGCCGGCGACGGCCAGGCCCAGGGTGACGGCGGGGTTGAAATGGCCGCCCGAGACGGCGCCGACGGCGTAGGCCATGGTGGTCACGGCCAGGCCGAAGGCGAGGGCCACGCCGAGGTAGCCGATGCCGACGGGGAAGTCGGAGTCGGTGATGGCGGTGGCGGCGAGGACGGCGGAGCCGCAGCCGGCGAAGACGAGCCAGAACGTACCGAGGAACTCGGCGCCCAGACGCTTGGACAGGGGAGCCATTGATGGCCTTTCGTTGTTCGAATGCTGGATTCAGGCGGATCCGGCAATGTGGATGGGACAGGGACTACACAGGGATAGCCAGGGACGTGGAAAACGCCCCGCAGCACCGACTGTTCAGCCGATGACGGGGCGTCAGTGCGCCAGAAGGGACTCGAACCCCCAACCTTCTGATCCGTAGTCAGATGCTCTATCCATTGAGCTACTGGCGCAATCCGGTTCGGACAACCCGGAACATTACTCGGCGATCCGGGAGGCCACAAATCCTCGGGCCGTGAGCCTGGGCACAGCCGCGGCCGACCAGCCACGCTCGCAGTCGGCGGGGGGGGTGCCCCTATGTGGTTTGTCAAGCGGCGGTGGGTAGTTGTTGGGCTGGTGGGTCGTAGAGGGAGCCGTCTCGGATCATGGCGTATAGGGTGAGGATGCGGCGGTGGGCGAGGGCGAGTATGGC
>NZ_QMIN01000096.1:0-1935 GCF_003287795.1 Actinomyces sp. Z5 | reverse complement strand
TGCACGACCCTGGTGCACATTCCACGACCCCGGGGTGGTCGTGCAACACACACCAAGGTCGTGGAACGCGGCCCGAGGTCGTGCAAAACGCAGGACCATTCAGGCAGTCCAAGTAGACGCAGGCAGTCCACACGAGTTTGCGTCATAGTCACGAGTCTTGGAGCTTTACAGGTGCAGGGCGCATGCGAAGCTCCAAGACTCGTGTATTTGCGATGGAAACGTGCGTGAAGCACGTACCGGGCCCACGTGTGCTCGGGGGGGCGCCCCTAAGCCGCCGTCGGGCAGCTCAGCCCAGCCGGGCGCCGTCGGCGATCACCCCGGGTGCCCCCGCCTCGGTCACGGTCGCGTCCCCGGTGGCGACGACGTCGGCCCCGAAGGTCCAGTCGCCCCGCACCGTCAGGCTGCGTGCGTCGCGGATGGAGGGGACCCCGTGCGGGAAACGCGCCTCGAAGTCGGCGATCCGCTTGTAGTAGCGCGGATCCAGGTCGACCACGCAGGCCTGCTCGGGCACCTGCTGCAGCAGCTCGTCGGCATCCACCGCATACACGTCCGAACGGATCAGCAGCAGGTCATTGGTGGTCTTGACCGGCAGGAAGCGGCTGCGCGGCACCTCCACGGCGGTGGCGCCGTCGAAGGCCTCCACGGCGGCGCCCATGGCGGTTTCCAGCTGGATGACCGGCGTCGACTCGGGGTCGGCGGGGTCGACCGTCTTGGCGTTGCGGATCAGCGGCAGCCCCAGAATGCCGTTTCGCTCGGTCAGCGTGTCCCGCAGCACCTCCAGGTCGAACCAGAGGTTATTGGTGTGGAAGAAGGGGTGGCGGAACTGGTCGGTGAAGTAGTGCATCTCCTCGGGCGGGGTCTGCGCGGTGTCGCGCAGGATGATGCGGCCGTCCGCCTTGCGCACCGCCAGGTGGCCGCCCTTGACGTCGGCGGGGGTGCGCCTGCACAGCTCGGGGGCGTAGGGGGCGCCGGAGGCGGCGAACCAGCCGGCGATGCGGGCGCTCGGGGCCGCGCCCAGGTTGTCCGAGTTGGAGGTCATCGCGTACTTGTAGCCGCGTTCCAGCAGTGCGTCCAGCACGCCGGAGGCCACCAGGGCGGTGTAGATGTCGCCGTGGCCGGGCGGGCACCACTCCAGGCTCGGGTCCGCCTCCCACTGCACCGGGGTGAGGTCGTCGGCGCGCAACTTGGGCTCCCGGTTCTGCAGGAAGTCCAGCGGGATCCCCTCCACCTCGATGCCCGGGTGGGCAGCGAGGGCCGCCAGCGTGTCCTCGCGGGTGCGGAAGGAGTCCATGAAGATCAGTGGCAGGGTGACGTCATAGCGGGCACGGGCGGCCATCACCTGATCCACCAGCAGGTCCAGGAAGCTCTTGCCGTCGCGCACCGGCAGCAGCGACTTGGCCCGGTCCATGCCCATGGAGGTGCCGAGCCCCCCGTTGAGCTTGATCAGGACGGTCTTGCTCAGTGCCTCGCGGGCCGCGGCGTCGTCGACCTCGACGTCGTCGATCGAGTCGATCTGCGTGAGCGGCTCAATGGTGTCCTCGGGGACGAGCCCGGTGGCTCCCTCCTCAAGGGCGCGGTAGTAGTGGCTGAAAACGTCGATGGCCTGCTCGGCGACGCCGGCGTCGCGCATCTTTGCCTGGGCAGCGGCCAATCCGGTGGTGCTCATGGGAAAAGGCTATCCCACCGCGCCCAAGTCTCCATATCAAAGTGGCCGCTCGCGCTTGTAGGGGTGGTCGGCCGCCAGGCGAAGGCTGTACGTGGGGTAGGAGAGGCAACGGGACGTTCTCACCGGACAAAGGACCTTCTCGGGCCGATGAGGACGTCCTCGGGCCGCCGTGGGGTGGACGGTTCGTGTGTTCCTGTGACGGTTCGTCAGGTAGCAGCAACGGTTCGGCATGAACGACGACGGTTCGTACCTGTTATGTCTCAGGACAT
>NZ_QMIN01000095.1:0-2752 GCF_003287795.1 Actinomyces sp. Z5 | reverse complement strand
CACACACCACCAGCAACCCCCGCCACGACGAGCGCCAAGATCAACACAACCACAACGACGCGACGCCGAGCGCCGCGGGTAGGTCGGTGGTCGGACTCCGGGAGGGGAGCGCTCGGGGCGGGTGCGGGAGTGGTGGATTCCATGGGTCAGGATGCGGACGGGGTGCTGGTGGGCTGGTTTCTGATGGCTGCCGAGTCCGTGGCGGGTGTATCCGCCGTGTCGGTCGGTTCGCTTACAGGGGTCTTGCTGAGCTTGGGGTTTGGAATGGCGTGGTGTTCCTGAGCTTGGATGACGACGTACGTCAGCAGCTCGGGCATGACGGCCATGGCCTCCTGGGTGGTTTTGGGGCCGTCTAGGTTATTCTCTGGATGGGGAATGACCGCTGCTATTGTGAAGCCGTCTCCGAACCAGATACCGTGCACATAGTTGCTTTGGCCAGATTGCATTACCCAGAGGTAGGTGTTGCCCTCTAGTTCGGGGGTGTTGAGTTTCTGGACTCCGTTGTCGGTGTCCGCGGACATGGTCTCATCGGTCCACTTGTAACCGTTGCCCGCGTCGTACTCATTGTCGTGCCAGTATTCGATGAACGCGATGGTGCCGTACATTTCGTAGCCTCTGGCATCCGTAGCCGGTGGCCTGCCCGACGAAACAGTACAACGCCTATTCCAGCCCCCATAGGCGAGTACATGGTCGCTTCCGATGTGGCTGTCAAGGATTCGGTCGAACTCGGCAGTGTTGTAGACGTCCTGGCATACGGCCTCCGGCGGTGGCAGTACCTCCTCCTCATGTTCCCAGGGGCGCCACCAGGCCAGGGCCCCGGCGCACAGGACCGTGATGGTGAGCACGATTGCCAGCCAGCGTCGTCTCGGACTACTCGTGCTTGTATCAGGGTCTTGGATGGTGGCGTTGTTGTCTGTGGTGGGTGAGCTCATGGCTGTGTGTTACCGGTGCTGGTGGTTGGTTGTGTTATTAGTCTTCGGGCAGCTAGGTTTCCTGGGGAGTGACTGCTCTCAGGCTGAGGTTCATGAGGTCGCCGGACAGGCCGATGTCGTCACCGTTGGTGGCCCACCACTGCTGGAACTGTTCCTTCTGGGTGTCATCGGTGATGGTGATGGTCTTGGTTTCCGGGTCGTACCAGGACTGCGGGTTATCGGCGCTGGGGAAGTAGCTTTCGTCTACGAGCCCGTGTTGGACGGCGACCTCGGTAATGCTGGCGTTGTAACCGGTCGCGTCGATCTGCAGGGCGGTCACGGTGTCGTTGGACACCGCCTCCCACAGTGACAGTCCGGTGGAGCCCACGGCGGACACGGCTGCGGCGGCCGGTTCGGGGATCGCGCCCACGATGGCGAAGGCCGCGCCGGCCTGCGCCCGCTCCTTGTCGCGCCGAGTACTTGAACGCTCATTGGCCTGGTCGGCGACTGCATCCACCCACGCAGCTGCCGTGCGCCCATTGGTATAGGTGCCGGTCATGCGCGTCTGCGCCAAGGTCACCTGCTCGGGGGTCGGGGTCGATCCGTCTGCGGGGAGGTCCTCTGCGGCCTCGGCGTGCGCGGCCCGCTCGGTGTAGTTTGCGATCCCCTGCCCGGCCGCGGACACCGCGTCGTCGGAGTCCGCGAAGGACGCGACCACATGCTTCAACGCCCTGCGCTTGGACTCGGCATCGTGGGCGTAGTCGTTGGCGGTGACGTAGCCGTACTGGCGGTCCGCATCCTCCAAGATGGCCATACCGGTGATCTCGGCGGCGTGGTTGCCGGTGAACACACCGAGGTTGACCTTGGTCCGCTCAGAAGACTTGGAGAATTCATGGCTGCCGAAGTACTCCAGCGCCTGGCCGCACGCCCAGGTCGCCCGCCCGTCAAGGGCGCCGTCGGTGCTCCCGCGCTGGCTTGACACCGCCGCATAAGCGGCTGTGAGTGCCTCCTCGTTGTCGCGCACCCAGGTCCGGGAGAAGAGCAGGTCGGTGCGCTCCTGTGCGGTGATGGTGCGGCCGTCCCGGGTGGTGAACGAGATGTTCGGGTCGTAGTCGGTGATCGGGTTGGTCGCGTTGCCATCCTCATCAATCACGATCGGCGGGTTGACCAGGGTAGGCGTGAAGTACTTGTCGGCAGCCTCCAGGTTGCGGCTCATGGCGAAGAGCGGCCCCGCCATCGCGTCAGCTGCATAGCCCTCGAGATATTCGCCGGTACGGGCCGCAGAAAGGTTTCCCAGGTTCATTGGGGTGTTGTCGGTGGTCTCCATGTCGCTGGCCAGGTTGACCACGAAGTCCGTCCCATAAGTCGTATCCGACACGGACATCAGTGCGGTCACCGCAGAGGCCAGGCCCTGCTTGCCGTCGGTGGTGATGACGTCGCCCACCTCCCGGCTCAGGCCGCTGGTCATGGACTCGTTGTTCACCTCCGGCTGGGAAGCGGCCGCAAACACGTGGCCCAGCGTCGTGATCACTCGTTCGAATGAAGCGTCATCCTCCTCGCTCCGCGTCACCCAGTGACCGTACTGGTTGATGTTCTTATACGCGGTCTGCGCATCTATGGTGAGGGTGAGGAACTCCTCGGTGCCTAGTGCGTCGATGAAGGCGGCTCCGTAGGTGGGGATGTCGCGGTGCTTGTCGATTTGGTCGAGGATCTCCTCGGGGGTGCGGCCTTGGGAGGAGGTGCCGTTCTCCAGTGCCTTCTGTAGCTCTGCGGCTCCGGCGTTGGCCGCGTCGGTGATGTCGGTGGTGCCGCCTAGTAGGGTGAGTAGGTTCAGGGCGTCG
>NZ_QMIN01000094.1:0-2015 GCF_003287795.1 Actinomyces sp. Z5 | reverse complement strand
TCACCGACTCAACCAGTGGTTGAGTCGGTGACTCGACGGCTCAACCCTCGGATTCCGTGATCAACATATGCGTGCTACCGTCCGGCGCACCGCTGCGGACATGATCGGTCACGCGCCGTCGGTCCCGGCAGACTGCGGGACCTTCGGCGGGTCAGGGACACCCTGATGAGCGCCCTGATAAGCAACCGATCAAGAACTATGGAGACACCGATGAAGAACTCTGTCGGACGCAACATCGCCAGGCTGCGGCTGTCACGCGGCATGACCCAGGAGCAGCTCGCCCAACGGATGGGAGTCACCCCGCAGGCGGTCAGCAAGTGGGAGAACGATTTGAACTACCCGGACGTGGCGACACTGCCCGCTCTGGCGGCACTGCTCGGCACCAGCGTCGACGCGCTGTTGACGGTGCCGGACAGCGACGCCGCAACCGCCGACCGTCCCACGCCGTCACCGGCCTCCCCTTCATCGGCGCCGTCGCCCCTCTCCGCCCCTTCGGCACCGTCCCCCCTCTCCTCCCCTTCGGCGCCGTCCCCCGCGGCGCCTGCCTCCACCAACTTCGACCTGATTCGTCCCGAACCCGCGCCGGAGCAGCCGCGGGCCCGACGCGCGGCCGGACGCAGCCTCCACATCGAGGTTCGGGGGCCGCAGGACAATGTCGACCTGGCCTTCCCCATGCAGGCGGTCTCCGCGCTCACCGGTCTCATCGCGACGCTTCCGCAGGTACGCAGCGCCGTCGGCGCCCGCGGCATCGACCTCGACGCAATGCTGAAGACCTCGTTCAATGCCCTCGACTCCACCGGCTCCGCCACCCTCATCGACGTCACCGACGACGAGGATCACGTACGCATCTGGGTCGACTAGCCCGACACCCTGAACCTATCTTCAGCCCCTGATTCGTCGGCGCCATTGGATGGGTTCAAAAATGTCCAAAACCGGCATAAACGAGCCCGCTCCACCGAGAGAGCCACTGGAATCATGCGGTTGCGGAGCCGACTCGGAGCGCCGAATCCGGCGTTCGTGCCGGTTTTGGACATTCTGCGGCCTCGTCGGCCAAGCGGCCGGGCCGCAGCAACACTTCAACCGATCTTGGCACGTAACTTGACTCTTCTGGTTCATGGGTGGTGGTTCGGGTTGGGGCTGCGAGGCGGTGGTCGTTGTCGGGCGGGGAAGGTCGTGTTCGGGTGTGAGAGGTCGTTTTCGGGTCGGCGAGGTCGTACTCGTGCGCACGTAGTCGTACTCGGGCGGTCGGGCGGGGTCGTTCTGGGGATTGGGAGGACGTCTTCGGGCCTACGAGGTCGTATTCGACTACCCCACGCCGGTCGAATACGACCTCATCCGCCCCAAACCCTCCACATTCGGGAGGGTCTCAGGCGCAAGAGGACGTGTTCGCGCGCTCAGGGTCGTACTCGGGCCGACGAGGTCGTCTTGGCCGAACCCGGGTCGTTCTCGGGCGTGCGGGGACGTTCTCGGGCTCGTGACCGTTGGCGGCTGACGACTCGTTGGAATCACCTGGATCAAGCAGTTCCCGGATCACGATGGCGGCCGTTGGCGACGGCGGCGATTCCGCTGAGTCCAGCGCTTCTAATGCCGCACCCCAGGCGCTCCCGGGGCGCGAACATGGCCGCCGCGGGGGAGCGGGCTTTTCGCGTACTCACTCGTGCGCCCCGCGAGACGCTGCGCGACGGTTCGTCATAAACGACGACGGTTCGGCAGTTAGCACCAACGATTCGGCATGAACCGCGACGGTACGTACCTCTAGGTGCCGAACCGTCGCAGGAAGTGCCGAACCGTCGACCCGAACACACGAACCGTCGTCGAAACGCACGAACCCTCACGCGGAGGGACGAACCGTCGACCGGAACACACGAACCGTCGTCGGATCCACCGTGGCCCGCCGTCGCCCACCGATATTCACGGCAACCTATCCCACCCCCGCCCATCACGCCACGCACCGCACCCAATCTGCCGCGCACGCAATAGACAATCTAGACGCACACCATCCCTCAACCCGCCAC
>NZ_QMIN01000009.1:0-65896 GCF_003287795.1 Actinomyces sp. Z5 | reverse complement strand
AGAATCTCACTACTTCTGACACTCCCAGATGTCATGAGATCCAACAGTCCCAGAAGTCATGAGACAACACAGGCCGTTCTCCGGCTCCTCGATTGCGACGAGGCTCGGGCCGGAATCCAGCACCGCGAGAGCGGCGAGTGCGATGAGACGCAGGGTGCCGTCGGAGAGGCTGCGCGCGGACAGCTCGGGCCCGTCCCCGATCCTGGCGCGCAGCTCCAGGTAGTCGCCGTTGGGGACCACTCGCAGCGTGCGCATCTCAAGGAACGGGGCCAGAGCATCGATGATGTCCTCGTAGACCTGGTCGCCGTCCCGAGCGGCACGTCGGTAGAGAGTCGAGGCTAAGTGCTCTCCCGACGCCGTGATGTCCGCCTCCTCATCGCGGTCATCCGCGCGCCGCAGTGCGGAGGGCTCAAGGGACAGGAAGCGCCACGAGCGCATCTGCGCAGCGACGGCGGCGACGGCTCGTGAGGAGCCCGCACCGGCCGGATGGCCGAGCAGGGTACTTACACTGTCTTCGACCGAAAGCAGCGGCAGAGCTTGCTGGCCATATCCTGGTGGAGGCTCAACATCATCGCGGCCAACAAAGACAACGTCAAAAGAGTCGTCATTTGACGCATCATCGCTATCCAATGACTCTTCGCTCGTCCAGATGTGCGTCCCGCGAGTGTCGGAGACGAGGTGCTCCCGAACCAACGTGAGGTCGGTGTCGCCATCGCGTTCATTGACGCGGAACTCGACCTCGTAGCGAAACCTCTCCGTACGCGTGGGGGCCACTGGCAGCCCCGACCGAGGATCGCGCAGCGCCATCTGCCAGGGCGGCGTCACGTCGACGTCGGCCGTGACCTCCGCGGCGAGCCGGACCGTGTGTCCGTCGGCGAGCGACTCGGGCGGGAAGAGCACGCGCAGCGGCGTCTTCTGGCCGCCATCGGAACGCAGTCGCCGGAATGCCTCGCGGTACGGGTACTGCACGAGGAGGCTGAGCAGCTCGATCGCGTCGAACAGGTTCGACTTCCCAACGCCATTCGGCCCGGCGATCACCGTCATCGGGCCGAAGTCAACGGCGACGTCCCGGAGGTTCTTGAACCCCGAGACCTCGATCCTGGTCAGCACGGCCTCGACTCCTTCCCGCAGCGTTTGCACAAGTCCCCGACCAGGCTAACAGCCGTGCCGCTCCAACACTGGCAAGAGCCGGGCACCTCCGCGCCGGCTCAGTCCGCGGCCGCTGCGGAGCCGCCCAGATAGGCCTGCACGGTGCTGCGGGGAACCGGCCGCATGCCCTGGCCGCCCCAGCCCCGGGCACGCCAGGTGCCGGCCAGCGGGTGGAAGTCCACCGCCTCGCCGCGCGTGCCGTCCCCACTGCGCGTCTTGCGCCCGACGGCGCACAGCACTTCGGCGTCCTCGGCGCACTGGAACAGGTTGGGCGAGTGCGTGTTGACGACGACCTGTCGCAGGTGCTGGGAGGCCGGCGCCGACAGGCCGTGCAGCAGCCGGTACAGCTCCGGGAGCTTGGCGGGGTGAATCCCGTTCTCGGGCTCCTCCAGGCACAGCATCCCCGAGTAGTCCTCCGCCACCCCGATCGCGGCCAGCGTGAGCAGGCGCAGCGTCCCGTCCGACAGCGCCCGCGCCGGCAGTTCCGGGGCGTCCCCGACCTGGGCCCGCAGCTCCAGGGCCTGACGCACCGGGTCCTCCGTGATCGTCAGACTGCGCACGTCGACCAACGGGGAGACGGCGTCGCACACGCGGTGCAGCACCGCACCGTCACGCCCGGCGGCCAGGTTCTGCCGGTAAAGCGCCGCCGGCACATGCGCCCCGGAAGCGGAAATGGTGCTCCGCTCCATTAAATCATCGGGGGCACGCATGGCGCAGGGCTCCAGGGCCAAGAATCTCCACGACGACATTTCTGTGCGCGCCGCCAGAATAGTCGGGTATTCGGCACTGGCGACGGCGGAAAGCACGGTGCGCTGGGCACCATCGGCGAGCACCCGCCGCGGCCTGCCGTTGGCTTCCCGGTGAACAATCACCGCACCTTGACCGTGAGAAGCCTGATAGTCGAGGAAACGGCCCTCCGAATCTGAGGGCCCGCAGGCGATGAACCGCCGACACGCCTCCGCCTCCGGGAAACGCAGGCCGCCGGCGGCATCGTCCAGTGCGCGCAGTTGCTCCCGCGCCAACCGCAGACGCAGACCTCCCGGGACGGTCGGATCCTGCTGCACGGCAACCTCCACCTCGTAGCGCACGTAACCGCACGACGGCGCCACCGTCTGCCCGAATTCATCCTCCGCCCGCGGCGGCAGGATCATCTCCGCGGCGAATCCCAAGTTGGCAGCGCCGTCCAGCACGCCGGCGGACAGCAGGGAGGCGACGTCGAGATGCTGCTGAGCGGTCGGGCGCACCTGGAGGCAGGCGTCGTGGAATGAGTTGGAGCTGAGCAGGGACAGGAACTCGATGGCATTGAACAGGTTGGATTTTCCCACCGCGTTGGGGCCGGCGATGCAGGTGAATGGCCCGAAGTCCACCCTCACGTCAACGAGGTTCTTGAATCCCGTTACCTCAAAACGAGTAAGCACACCTCTGCCCCCCTCGCCTCCCGTCGATACGCCTCTCAGTTTATCCTCAGGTAAGTACCAATACACGAGAAAGCGCCAACGTGCTCAAAACGCGACATTGACCGCGTTCTGTAACGATTAAATCCGGAAAATGCGTGGGGGCGACGGACCGAAGCCCGCCACCCCCACCGGGATGTATTAGCACCGCAAAATCCGTAATAAACGGTCGAGCACTATGCCCGCACATTCTCTTCCGGAAGGATGCGGCCTACCACCGGGTCAGCGCGCGGCCGAGCCCTCGGTGTAGTCTTTGTCGCGATCGGCGCGCCAGGCGAACATGGAGCGCACCTCACGGCCAACGGCCTCGATCGGATGGGCCTCGCCCTCGGCGCGCAGCCGCTTGAACTCCGGGGCGCCGGCCGCCTGGTCGTCCATGAAGCGCTTGGCGAAGGAACCGTCCTGGATGTCCGCGAGGACCTCCTTCATGTGCTCCTTGACGTCGGGGGTGATCACACGCGGACCGGAGACGTAGTCGCCGTACTCGGCGGTGTCGGAGCAGGACCAGCGCTGCTTGGAGATGCCACCCTCGTTGATCAGGTCGACGATGAGCTTGAGCTCGTGGCAGACCTCGAAGTAGGCCATCTCGGGCTGGTAACCGGCCTCGACCAGCGTCTCGAAGCCGTACTCGATCAGCTTGGAGACACCACCGCACAGGACGGTCTGCTCACCGAACAGGTCCGTCTCGGTCTCCTCGCGGAAGGTGGTCTTGATGGCGCCGGCGCGGGTGCCGCCGATCGCCTTGGCGTAGGAGAGCACCAGCGGCCAGGCCTGGCCGGAGGCGTCCTGCTCCACGCAGACCAGCACGGGCACGCCCCGGCCGGCCTCGAACTCGCGGCGCACGGTGTGGCCGGGCCCCTTGGGGGCGACCATCACCACGTCGATGTCCTTGGCGGGGGTGATGTAGCCGAAGTGGATGTTGAAGCCGTGGGAGAACAGCAGGGCGGAGCCGGACTTGAGGTTGGGCTCGATCTCCTGCTTGTACAGCTCGGCCTGCACCTGGTCGGGGGCCAGCACGACGGTGACGTCGGCCCAGGCGACGGCCTCGGCGATCGGCTTGACGGTCAGCCCGGCCTCCTGCGCCTTGGCGACGGAGCTGGACCCCTCGCGCAGGCCGACGACGACCTCCACGCCGGAGTCGCGCAGGTTCAGCGCGTGGGCGTGGCCCTGCGAGCCGTAGCCGATGACGGCCACCTTCTTGGACTGGATGACCGACAGGTCGGCGGCGTCGTCGTAGAACTTCTCAGCTGCCATGGTGAGTTCTCACTTCTCCTTGAGTTGATCGGTGATGGAACGGGGACCGCGCGAAATCGCGACCGCACCGGATTGGACGATCTCCTTGACCCCGTGGGGGGCCAGGGCGTCCAGAAGGGCCTTGACCTTGGACTCCGAGCCTACGGACTCGATGACGACCGAGGTCGGGGACACGTCCACGACGTGCGCCCGGAACAGGTCGACGATCTGGAGTACGGCGGTCCGGTTGGAGTCGTCGGCACGGACCTTAATGAGGTACAGCTCGCGGCCCACCGAGGTGTCCGGATCCAGTTCGACGATCTTGATGACGTTGACCAGCTTGTTCAGCTGCTTGGTCACCTGTTCCATGGCGGGCCCCTCGGCGTCGGCGATCACCGTGATGCGCGAGACGTCCTCGTGCTCGGTGGGGCCGACAGCCAGGGAATGGATGTTGAAGCCGCGGCGGGTGAACAGGGCCGACACGCGTGTGAGCACGCCGGGCTTGTTCTCCACCAGGACGGACAGCGTGTGCTTCTCACTCATGGTCTCAGTCCTCCTCCCACGCCGGGCTCATGCCCCGCGCGTGCTGGATCTCGTCGTTGGACACGCCCGCGGCGACCATGGGCCACACCTGGGCATCGGCGGACACGATGAAGTCGATGACGACGGGCCGGTCGTTGATGGCGTTTGCCTGCGCAATGACGTCGTCAACGTCCTCAAGCCGCTCGCAGCGCAGTCCGACCGCTCCGTAGGCCTCGGCCAGCTTGGCGAAGTCGGGGATGCGCTCGGTGCCGGCACCGGTGTGCAGGTCGGTGTTGGAGTATCGCTCCCCGTAGAACAGGGTCTGCCACTGACGCACCATCCCCAGGGAGGAGTTGTTGATGATGGCGACCTTGATGGGGATGTTGTTCAGCGAGCAGGTGGCAAGCTCCTGATTGGTCATCTGGAAGCAGCCGTCGCCGTCGATCAGCCAGACCGGCCGGTCCGGGCAGGCCTCCTTCGCGCCCATGGCCGCCGGAATGCCGTAGCCCATGGTGCCGGCGCCGGCGGAGGTGAGCCAGGAGCGGGGCTGGTTGAAGTGCAGATAGTGGGCCGCCCACATCTGGTGCTGGCCGACGCCGGTCACCCAGATGGTGTCCTCGGGCGCCGCCTTGTCCAGGTGGGTGATGACCTCCTGGGGCTGGAGCAGGCCGTCGTCGGTGTCGGTCCAGTCGGTGGGGTAGGTGGCTCGGATGTGAGCGACCTCGGTGAGCCACTGGTCGATCTCGGTGCGCGGCTCGGCCGCGAACTGTTCGCGGCAGGCCGCGGTCAGGGCCGGCACCACGTCCTTCAGGTCGCCCACGATGGGGATGTCGGCGGTGCGGATCTTGGAGATCTCGGCGGGGTCGATGTCCACGTGGATGACGGCGGCGTGGCGGGCGAAGGTGTCCGGCTTGCCGGTGACGCGGTCGTCGAAGCGGGCCCCCAGCGTGATGATCAGGTCGGCGCGCTGCAGGGCGCCGACGGCGGCGACGGTGCCGTGCATACCGGGCATGCCCAGGTTAAGCGGGTGGTCGGTGGGCAGCACGTCCAGGGCGGTCAGCGTCGTCGTGAAGGGGGCGCCGACCAGCTGGACCAGCTCGTTCAGCTGCTCGACCGGCACGCCGGCGCGGCTCAGGCCGCCGCCGAGGTAGAAGACGGGGCGCTCGGCAGAGGCGATGGCCTCGGCGGCCTGGGCGATGCGCCGCTGGTTGGGCTTGCCGGGCAGGCTGTAACCGGGCAGGTCCATGCGCGGCGGCCAGTGGAACTCGGTCTCGCCGACCTGGGCGTCCTTGGTGAAGTCGATGAGCACCGGGCCGGGGCGGCCGGTGGAGGCCAGGTGGAAGGCCTCGGCGACGCGGCTGGGGACCTCGTCGGGGGAGGTGACCAGGAAGGAGTGCTTGACGAACGGCATGGTGGAGCCGACGATGTCCGCCTCCTGGAAGGCGTCGGTACCGATCGCGGTGGAGCCGACCTGGCCGGTGATGGCGACCATGGGCACGGAGTCCATGTGGGCGTCGCCGATGGCGGTGACCAGGTTGGTGGCGCCGGGGCCGGAGGTGGCCACGCATACGCCGACCCTCCCGGTGGCCATGGCGTAGCCCTCGGCGGCGTGACCAGCGCCCTGCTCGTGTCGTACCAGCACGTGGCGGATCTTCTCGCTGGCCAGCAGCGGATCGTAGAAGGGCAGGATCGCGCCGCCGGGCATGCCGAAGATGTCGGTAACGCCGATCTCCTCCAGGGAACGCACGAGCGCCTGGGCACCTGTCATCTGTTGGTTCTGGTCCGGGGAACCACTGTCACGAACCATCGTCCGCCCTCCTATCCGTGAGCTCAGCGTGCTTGAGTTACTTGCCTGGTCGGCCGGGGCCGACTCAGGTGGAACCGTATGATGCCGCGCGCCGCAACGTCGATTTCACCGTCCGTTGTCTCACATATTGGAATCACGGACCGCGGATGTGGGCTCGCAGACTGCCGGGCGACGACGGGGCAGCGGGCAGCCGGCGGTGGGGCAGCTGCCGCATATTGCTGCATTCAGCCACATATGTCAGACGTCTCGCGTCGGCGCGGTCTTTGGTCCGCCCGATGAGCTAAAGCGGGATGCCAGAATACTGCCGTTAAACACGCAGCTATGCGGCCACGGTGTGGGCAACGCCGTCGGCCCGTGCAAGAGGAAGGCGGCATCAGCACGTGGTCACCGGACTACTCAATGCCTTGGCCGAGAACCCGGTTCTGGTCCTATTCCTGCTTATCGGCATCGGCATGCTGGTCGGACGCATCAGGGTCGGCGGCGTCAGCCTGGGGGCGGCGGCCGTCCTCTTCGCCGGGATCGTCCTGGCCGCCTGGGGCACCGCCGAGGGCATCACCATTGAGGTGCCCGCCCAGATCGGCACGCTTGGGCTGGCGATCTTCACCTTCGCGATCGGCATCCAGTCCGGGCCGAACTTCTTCCACGTGCTGCGCACGGCCGCCGGGCCGCTGGCCATCATGCTGGTGGTGCTGGTGGTCGGCGCCGGGGCCGGCCTGGCCGTGGGCCGAGCCCTGGGAATGAACTCCGCCATGATCGCCGGCGCCTTCGCCGGTGCGCTGACCAACACGCCCGCCCTGGCCGCCGCCGGCGGGGCCGCCACCGCGGCCGGCAACGCCGACGGCATGGCGATCGCCACGGTCGGCTACGCCGTCGCCTACCTGTACGGCGTCATCGGCATGCTGTTCTTCTGCCTGCTCGCGCTGCGCTACCGCCGCTCCGACAAGGACGCCCCCTCCCCCCTGATCAACCGCACGGTGCGCGTGGAGCGCGACGACGCCCCACAGCTGGGTGACATTGCCGAACGCGTGAGCGGGGAGATGAAGTTCTCCCGCCTGCGCCGCGGCGAGACCGGCCCCATCACCCGGCCGACCCCCACCGACCGGATCTACAAGGACGACCTGATCACCGTCGTCGGCACACAGGACGCCGTCAACCAGGTCATCGCGGAAATCGGCCACTCCTCCTCCCACTCCCTGATCGAGGACCGCCGCTACCTCGACTTCCGCCGTATTACCGTCTCCGACCCGAAGCTTGCCGGGCACGCCCTGAGCGACCTCGACATCGACCACAAGTTCGGCGCCACCATCTCCCGCGTGCGCCGCGGCGACGTGGACATGGTGGGCACCCCCGACCTGGTGCTCCAGCAGGGCGACCGCGTGCGCGTCGTAGCGCCGACCGGCCGCATGGCCGAGCTGTCCAAGTTCTTCGGCGACTCCGCCCACGGCCTTTCCTCCATCAACCCGGTGGCGATGGGGCTGGGCATGGCCGTCGGCATCATCATCGGTGAGTGGGCGATCCCGCTACCGGGCGGCTCCACCTTCTCCATCGGCTCCGCCGCGGGCACGCTCATCATCGGCCTGATCTTCGGCCGCATCGGCCGCATCAAGAGCTTCGTCACGGCCATGCCGTTCACGGCGACGGCGGTGCTCTCCGAGCTGGGCCTGTTGATCTTCCTGGCGCAGGCCGGTACGCGCGCAGGCGGCCAGATCGCCAATGCCTTCACCGGCGGCGACTGGTGGAAGATCCTGATCACCGGCTTCGTGATCACCACGATCGTGGGCTTCGGAATGTACGCGTCCATGCGCTGGATCGTGAAGATGGGCGGTACGCGCCTGTCCGGCCTGCTCGGCGGCCTGCAGACGCAGCCCGCGGTGCTGGCCTTCGCCAACGAGCGCACCGGCTCCGACCCGCGCGTGGCGCTCGGCTACGCGATGGTCTATCCGGTGGCCATGATCGTGAAGATCTTCATCGCCCAGTTCCTGGGCGGGCTGTGAGCCGAGCCGAAGGCGGCCTGTGAGCCGACGCTGCACCTACCGCG
Source organism: Actinomyces sp. Z5 (assembly GCF_003287795.1). Taxonomy (NCBI): domain Bacteria; kingdom Bacillati; phylum Actinomycetota; class Actinomycetes; order Actinomycetales; family Actinomycetaceae; genus Actinomyces; species Actinomyces sp. Z5. The sequence continues at coordinate 57,693 of NZ_QMIN01000009.1, read as the reverse complement.
GTTCAACGCCGCGGCGCAGCAGGCCCACGATGTGCCCGTCGGTCAACGCCTCCCAAGAGGCCTCGACCACGTCCGTGCCCACGCCGACGGTTGACCAGGTCTCCTCCCCATCGGTGATGTCGATGAGCACGCGCACCACCGAGCGGGTACCGCGCTCGGTGTCCAGGATGCGCACCTTGTAGTCGGTCAGCTCGAAGTCGGCGGTCTCGGGGTAGACCTGCTCCAGTGCCGCGCACAGCGCGTGGTCCAGGGCGTTGACGGGCCCGTTGCCCTCCCCCAGGACCGCGAAGCGCCGCCCGCCGGCCCACAGGCGCACGGTGGCCTCGGTCTCGGTGACCGTGTCGCCCTCGGTGGACAGCAGCCGCTGCCCGGGCAGGGGGCGGGCCTGGATGGAGGCGCGCCAGGACTCCACCCGGAAGTACTCCGGCAGGTCGCCGCGGGCGGTGCGCAGCAGCAGTTCGAAGGAGCCGTCGGCGGCGTCGTAGGTGTAGCCGGCGGCCTCGCGCGCCTTGACGGTCTCTGTCACCCGGGTGAGCAGTTCCCGGTCGCCGGCGGTGTCGATGCCGAACTCGCGGGCCTTGAGTTCGATCGAGGCGCGCCCGGCCATCTCCGAGACCAGCATGGTCATGGTGTTGCCCACGCGCTCGGGATCAATGTGCTGGTACAGGTTCGGATCCACACGGATCGCGGAGGCGTGCAGCCCGGCCTTGTGGGCGAAGGCCTTCGTGCCCACATACGGCAGGCGGCTCGACGGCGGCCGGTTGACGATCTCACCGACGTGCCGGGAGACGGCGGACAGTTCGGCCAGGCGGCGGGCGCGCTCGGCGGGGTCGCCGGGCAGTACCGCAAAGTCGGTCTTCAGCTCCAGATCGGCGATGAGAGTGAGCAGGTTGGCGTTGCCGGTGCGCTCGCCCAGCCCGTTCACGCAGCCCTGCACCTGGCGGGCGCCGGCCTCGACGGCGGCCAGCGCTCCGGCGACGGCCACGCCGGCGTCGTCGTGGGTGTGGATACCGATGGTGCAGTCGGCGTACCCGGCCCGGCGCAGTGCCGCCCGCAGGCGGATCACCCGCTCGCCGACGCGATTGGGCAGGGTGCCACCGTTGGTGTCGCAGGGGATGACGGCGGTGGCGCCGGAGCGCGCCGCGGCGAGGGCGACGGCGATCGGGTAGGGCAGTTCCGGGTCGCCGACGACGCCCGTGGCCTCGCCGCCCACGGCACCTTCCGCCGGACCGGTCGCGGAGGACGCGGCGGTGGAACCGGCCGCGCCCGCCTCGGCGTGGTCGATGCCGTCGAAGAAGTGCTCCAGATCGACCATGACCTCGCGGCCGGCCGCGGCCAGGACCGTGACCGTGTCCCGCACCATGCGCAGGTTCTCCCCCAGGCTGGTGCGCAGGGCCCGCTCGACGTGCACCGGATCGGACTTGGCGACCACCGTGACCACGGGCGCGCCGGAGTCCAACAGGGCCTGCACCTGCGGGTCGTCGGCCGCGGAGACGCCCGCCTTGCAGGTGGAGCCGAAGGCGACCAGCCGGGCGTTCTGCAACTCCAGTTCGGTGCGGGCGCGGGCGAAGAACTCGGTGTCCTTGGGGATGGCGCCGGGCCAGCCGGCTTCGATGTATGCCACCCCGAGGTTGTCCAGCAGCCGGGCGACGGCCAGCTTGTCGGCGACGGTGAAGGCGATGGACTGCTGCTGGGCCCCGTCGCGCAGGGTGGTGTCATAGGCGGCGACGTTGAGCGTGCCTGCGGGCATATGTGGTCCCCTTCCGCGGTGGCTGTTCACCGGAGAGTCTGTCACATTCCGACACGTTGTCTGCTCCCGCGACCGCCGCGCTCTGAGAGGGTGCTCACCCGCGGGCGTCAATCCGTGGCATGCCCGGTGCGAGCCCGGTAACGTCTACGCGTTGCACGTTCCACGCCGGGAAGTTGTTCTCGTCCGCCCGTACACGAGACCGTTTACCGGCACGTGCTTGTGCTGCTACACGCTGGCGGCGCCGGAACTCCTTGACCCCGGTGATTCCGCCGTGGCGGGCGTGCCACAGCGTCTTGCGAGCCGTACTAACCAAGTCGCTCATGCGCGTCCTTCGCATCCACGAGTGCCGCGGCCGGCGGGGCACTGGCCTGCGGGTTGCGTACAGCCTAGACGATTAGCCGCCGGCCGCCCCACGCCTGCCGCAACCCGCACCTCACCGGGCCTTCGGCCGCGGAGCAGGCCGCGGGTCACAGAGCACGCAAGGCCACCTTAGAAAACTCTCATCGTTGTCTCACCGTCGCCTTCTGGGCGGGCGGGAGTCTTCTTTATGAAGTCGCCACCGGGCGACCGGAAGGAATACTCCCATGATCCGCCCACAGCATCTGACCCCGACCCTGACGGTGCCGCCACCACGGCCGGCCCCGGAGCCGCCGAGCCCGGCCATCCCCACTTCTACACGGGCCCTGGCCCGCCGGTCGGCGCCCCGCAACATCCGCGTCGTGCTCTACAGCCACGACGCCCAAGGCCTGGGTCACCTTCGCCGCAACCTCGCACTCGCCCACCAACTCGCCAACGAGCTGCCCGCGCTCACCGGCGCGTCGGTCACCGGCCTGCTGGTGGCCGGAGTGTCTCCCTCCCCCGGCTTCCCCCTGCCCGCCGGCTTCGACTGGCTGGTGCTGCCGGGCTTCACCAAGGGTGGCAACGGATACCGCCCCCGCGGCCTGCGCGGCACCCCCGATTCCCTGGCCACGCTCCGCTCCGGGCTCGTCGCCAGCACACTCCAGCGCTTCGCCCCGCACCTGGTGATCGTCGACCGCCACATCTACGGGGTGCGCAAGGAGTTGCGCGCACCACTGAAGCACCTGCGCGCCACTTCACCCCAGACCCGGATCGTGCTGGGCCTGCGCGAGGTGCTGGACGCCCCCGAGGTCGCCGCAGCCGAATGGCGCAACCTGGACACCCCCGCCAACCTGCGGCGCCTGATCGACGAGGTCTGGGTGTACGGCGACCCCACCGTGCACAACCCCGTCACCACCGGCGAGGTCCCCATGTGCCTGCGCGACCGCGCCGTGTTCACCGGCTACCTGGCCAAGGGCCGCAGCCTGCTGGAGCGGGGCGTCCGGGCGCCGGAGGACCCGTTTGTCCTGACCACGGTCGGCGGCGGCTCCGACGGCCTCGAGCTGCTGCGCAGCGCCGTCCGTATGACCCCGCCCACCGGCCACCGGCACGTACTGGTCACCGGCCCACAGTTGGATGACGCCGGTTTCGACGCCGTGCAGGCGGCCGCCGGCCCGACCACCGAGGTGCACCGCTCCCTACCCGGGCTGACCCGGTGGATCGAACGGGCCGCGGCGGTGATCGCCATGGGCGGCTACAACACCGCCTGCGAGATCCTGGCCACCTCCACCCCGGCCCTGATCGTCCCGCGTGAGCAACCGCGCCTGGAGCAGCTCATCCGCGCCCGCGCCCTCCAGGCGGTCGACGCCGTGGACGTCATGCGTACCACCGAGCTCACCCCCGAGGGACTCACCGCCTGGGCCGCCGGGGCCGTCACCCGGCGCATGCCCCGCACCGACTTGAACACCGACGGGCTGCCCGCCACCGCCCGCCGCGCCGCCGCCCTGCTGCGCGCACAACTGGCCACCACCCACGCACTACAGGAGATAGCCTCATGACTCGCATCGGATACGTGCTCAAGGTCTACCCCCGCTTCTCGGAGACCTTCGTGGTCACCGAAATGCTCGCCCGCGAGGCGCTGGGCGACGACCTGACCATCTACGCCCTGCGCCCCACCACCGACTCCCGCTTCCACCCGGAGATCGCCCGCATCCGCGCCCAAGTCAACTGGGTGCCGCGCCCACGTCGAGCCATCGACATGTGGGAGCTGCTCGCGAACTCGGTGAACGAGCCGGACATGCGCACGCACCTGGCGGAGATCCTGCCCGCCGTGGCCGACCTGCCGGGCGACGAGGTCGCGCAGGGGGCGGCCCTGGCCCGCGCCGCCCGCGACGCCGGCATCACCCACCTGCACGCCCACTTCGCCTCCCTGGCGGGCCGCACCGCCTGGATCGCCTCCCAGCTGAGCGGCATCCCCTACACGGTCACCACCCACGCCAAGGACATCTACCACGAGTCGGTGGACCCGCTGTGGCTGCGCCGCATCTGCGCCGACGCCGACCGGGTGATCGCCATCAGCCGCTACAACGAGCGCTACCTGTACTCGGTGCTCGCCGGCACCGGGGCGCGCATCGAGTTGCGCTACAACGCCCTCGAACTAGATCGCTTCCCATTCCGCCCGCCCGCCCCCGCCGACGGCCCGCTGCACGTCGTAGCGGTCGGCCGGCTGGTGGCCAAGAAGGGCTTCGACGACCTCATCGACGCCGTCGGCATCCTCACCAAGGCCGGCATTCCGGTCGTGGCTGACATCGCCGGCGAGGGCGAGGAACGCGACTGCCTGGCCGGGCAAATCACCGCTCTGGGGCTGGAAGACCGAGTCAACCTGCTCGGGCCGCTCACCCAGGCGGAGGTGCGCGCCCTGCTGGGCCGCGCCCAGGTGTTTGCCGCGCCGAGCAAGCCCGCCGAGGACGGCAACATCGACGGCCTGCCCACGGTGGTGCTGGAGGCGATGGCCTGCGGCACGCCCGTGATCGCCACCGACGTCACCGGCCTACCAGAGGTCATCCGCGACGGCGACACCGGAATCCTGCTGCCGCACAGCGACCCGCAAGCACTCGCCCGGGCTCTGCGCGAGTTGGCCGAGGGCACCGTCGACGCCGCCCCGCTGGCCCGCAATGCCCGCGCCCTGATCGAGCGGGACTTCGACTCCCGCGCCCAGGCGGCCGTGCTGTCCGCCTGGGAGTCCACCCCCGAACTTCAGGAGGTTCACTGATGCGTATCGCCTACATCTGCACCGACCCGGGCGTGCCGATCTTCGGCGCCAAGGGCGCCTCCGTCCACATTCAGGAGGTGGTGCGCGCCCTGCGCCGCGCCGGCCACGAGGTGACCGTCTACGCGGTGCGCCGCGGCAACCTGGTGCCCGCTGAGCTGGCCGACCTGCCCGTGCGCATCGTCCGGATCGATGCGGCCGACGCCGCCGCCCGCGAGCGCGCCCAGGCCGAGGCCGCCGCCCTGCTCGCCCAGCAGGTGCGCGAGGACGGCGCGGACCTGGTCTACGAGCGCTACTCCCTGTTCTCCACCGCCCTGGCCGACCTGGCTGGCGCCGGCATTCCCGGAGTCCTGGAGGTCAACTCACCACTGATCGACGAACAGCGCCACCACCGCACCCTGGTGGATGAGGCGCGGGCCCGGTCCGCCCTGCGCGCCCAGGTGCGTGCCGCCCGCACCACCGTATGCGTCTCGGAACCGGTGCGCCGCTGGGTGTGCGGGCTCGTGGACGCCCCGCGCGCCGTCACCATTCCCAACGGCGTCAACCTGAACCGGCTGCGCCCCTCCCCGGAGGACCCGGACGCCGTGATCGTCACCTTCGTGGGCACGCTCAAACCGTGGCACGGCGTGGCGGACCTGCTGCGGGCCGCCGCCCTGGCCCGGGAGGACTGGCGTCTGCGCATCATCGGGGACGGCCCCGAGCGCGAGGCCCTGCACGCCCAGGCGGAGGAACTCGGCCTGGAGGTTGACTTCCGGGGGGCGCTGGCGCCGGACGACGTACCCGCGGCACTGGCGGGCAGCGCCATCGGCGTGGCCCCCTACCCGGACCTGGGCGGGGAGGATGAGCAGTACTTCTCCCCACTGAAGGTGCTGGAGTACCTGGCGGCCGGACTGCCGGTGGTCGCCTCCGCCGTCGGCCAGCTGCCGCGGCTGCTCGACGGCATCGGCGTCCTGGTGCCGCCGTCGGACCCGGCCGCCCTGGCCGCCGCCCTGGACGCGCTCGCGATCACCCCGCAGCTGCGTGCCCGCCGCGGCGAGCTGGGACGGCGCCGGGCGGAGAAGCACCACGGCTGGGACGCCGTCGTCGCCCAGATCCTCAACCAGGCGGAGGTGCAGCATGTCTGAACCCCAGATCTCCCGCTCCGCGCTGAGCCGCACCCTGCGCCTGGTCGCCCCGGACCTGCGCCCGCAGGTCCGGCTGGTGGCCGGCGGCACGGTGGCGCTGCTGGCCGAGGTGGTCTTCCGGGTGGCCGAGCCGTGGCCCATGAAGATCGTCATCGACTCGGTGCTGTCCTCGCTGGGTGCCGAAACCGGCTATGCGCCCGCCAACCTCGCCCGCCTGCTCGGGCTGGGGGCGGCGCTCATCGCGATCGTCGCCATGCGGGCGCTGTGCAACTACCTGGCCACCGTCTCCTTCGCACTGGCCGGCTCCCGCACCGCGATCGCGCTGCGACGCCGCGCCTTCCACCACGTGCAGACCCTCTCCCAGCAGTTCCACTCCCGCAATCGCTCCGCGGACACGGTGCAGCGCCTCGTCTCGGACGTGGCCCGCATGCAGGACGTGGCGGTGACTGCGGGGCTGCCGCTGGCCGCCAACGTGCTCACCCTGACGGTCATGCTGGGGGTGATGGTGTGGCTGGACCCGCTGCTGTCGCTGGTGGTGGTGGGCGCGATCATCCTGTTCTTCCTGACCTCCTCGGGCAGTTCGAAGAAGATCACCTCCGCGGCCCGCCGCACCCGCAAGTCCGAGGGGCACCTGGCCAACACCGCCCAGGAGGCGCTGAGCACCATCAAGGTGGTGCAGGCATATGGCCTGGAGCCGATCGTGGAGGACCGCTTCGTCAACGCCAACCAGACCTCCCTGCACGCCGGTGTGCGCTCACTGCGCCTGGCGGCGCGCCTGGAGCGGACCACCGACGTGATCGTGGGCCTGGCCTCCGCGGTGGTGCTGGTGGGCGGTGGTCTGCGGGTGCTGGCCGGGGCAATGACCCCCGGCGACCTGGTCCTGTTCAACACCTACCTGCGCACCACCATGAAGCCGCTGCGCGACATGGCCAAGTACACCGGCCGCATCGCCCGCGCCGCTGCCTCCGGGGAGCGGGTGGCCAACCTCATGGACGTGAGCCCGGACATCGTCTCCCCGATTGACCCGGTGCCGCTCGGGCACGTGCGCGGCTCCTTGACCTTTGAGGACGTGGTCACCGAGTACGACGGCCACGAGATCCTGCACGGCATCAACCTGCAGATCAAGGCGGGCGAACATGTGGCCATCATCGGTCCGTCCGGCTCCGGCAAGTCCACCCTGACCTCCCTGGTTGTACGAGCGATCGACCCGGTGAACGGCAGAGTGCGCCTGGACGGACACGACCTGACCAGTCTGGACCTGACCGAGCTGCGCTCGCATATATCGGTGCTGCATCAGGAGGCGGTCCTGTTCGCCGACACCATCCGGGAGAACATCCGCATGGGCCGTCCCGAGGCCACCGACGTCGAGGTGGAGGCCGCCGCGGTGGCGGCCGGGGCGCACGAGTTCATCACCTCCCTGCCCGACGGCTACGACACCATCGTCGGCGAACGCGGCGGCACGCTATCCGGCGGCCAGCGCCAACGCGTCGCCATCGTGCGGGCGCTGCTGCGCGACGCGCCCGTCGTGATCCTGGACGAGGCGACCACCGGCCTGGACCCGACGTCATCGGCGGCCGTACTGGACGCCGTCGACCGGCTCTCCCGCGGCCGCACCCTGTTGGCGGTCACCCACGAGACCGAGGTGGCCATGCGCTCCGACCGGGTCATTTGGATCGAGGACGGCCGGGTCCGGCTCGACGGCACCCCGCAGCAGCTGCTCGACGAGTCGCCGCTATTCAAGGCGTGGGCCGCCGCCGGCGCCGCCCAGCAGGAACTGCTCACCAGCGTCAAACGGGAAACAGCCCGGGACAACAACCGGGCCGACGACCTGAACGGGAGGACTCATGTACGTCAGTAGCACGCGCAGCGCCGTCGACATGGTGCTCGCCCCTGACCGGCTCAGCGAGCTCGTCGGAGCACCGGTACGGGCCGCACGAATGCGCATTAAACCGGGAGTATCGGTGACGGTGTCCCTGCTTCGGGCCGACACCGGGCGCAGCGCGGGCTGGGCCCGACTGCTGTGGCCGGGCAGCCGGGTGAAGGCGGCCAAGGCCGCCCGCCGCGCCGACCGGCTGGGAATGCGCACAACGCAGCGGGACACCGGCGACGGCCTGCTGTTCCAAAGCGGAGAAGTGGCCGCCGACCCGGCACTGGTGAAGCACACCGCCGCGGCCCGCGACGCCGATCTCCTGGGAGCCCTGGAGGGGAATCTGCTGCGTTACAACCCGCTGCGCCGCCTGGTGGTCCGCACACCCGGTGGGGTGGTGCGGGTCACCGCGGCCTCCCAGCGACGGGTCAACGCCCTGCAGGACTTCGCGTCCCGGCATGTGCCGGTCCCCCCGCAGTTGCCCGTCCCGGATCCACCGGGCACCGGGCACGTGAGTATTCAACGCTTCGTCGGCGATACCGACCTGAGCCGCCACCACGATCAGACGGCCACCGCCCGCGCCGGCGCCGCCCTAGCCGCCTTGCACGCGGCCACCACCGCGCTACCCGAGGCACTGCGGCGGAACCTGGAGAGTCTGGTCCCGGACGCCGAGAACCCGGCGCTGGTGCATACCCGCATACTGAACCACCTGGACCCGACGCTCGCCGCCCGGGTACACCGCCTGGGCGAGGTCATGCCCCGGCAGCCGTGGGAAGAACCGGTGTTCATCCATGGGGATGCCTCTCCCGATCAGGTGCTCCTGGACCGGAGCACCGGCCGGATCTGGCTCACCGACTTCGACCGGGCCCGGCTGGCGCCGGCCGTCGTCGACCTGGGCTCCTACCTGGCCATGGCCGACTCCTCCACCGCCCTCGCCCTGCTTGAGGGCTACGCCGACGCCGGCGGCCGGGTCCCTGGCGACGACCAGCTGCGGCAGGCCGTCGCCCGAGCCCGGTTGGAGCGCCTCCAGGATCCGCTGCGCCATGGCGACCCCCACTGGCGCCGCCGAATCGCCGCAGAAATCGACCGTATCGAGGCTCTGCTCGACGCGTCGCCCGGTCGCGCCGGGTGGGGGTTCGGGAAGAACCTGCACTGCCGGCAATCGCAGGAGGCATCATGAGCACCGGTGGGGAAACCCGTACCACATCCGCCCAGGAGAACCCGCAGCCCGTCATTGCCGCGCTCCGGGGGCTCGCCGGGTGGGAGCGCGCCTGGCCGGACAAGGACCGGGGCCTGGTTTTCGAGTGCCGGGACTCCTCGGGGCGTTTGCGGGCTGGAAGGATCCATGTGACCGGAGAAGTGGAGACACTCGCCTACGCCCAGGATCCGGCCCTGCCAAGCCTGTCCCCACTGCTGGTGGCCCCGCACGCCGAAGGGCGCCTGGTGGTCCACCGTGCGGGGCGCCGCGCCGTCGTCATGGGCGCTGACCGGGTGCACAAACTGGTGCGCGCCGGGAAGGCCGCGAGACTGGCCGACCCGCGTTCCGCGCGTCCGTTCCTGCGGGCCGGCCTGCGCACCGCCGAAGTTCTGGACCGCTCCGCCTCCAGCGTGGACCTGGAACTGTTGCCTGGCCGTTCCCTCCATGACTTGGCAGACGCCGGGTCGCCCGGGTGGGAGCGGCTGGCACAGCTGTGGCCCGGGGTCATCCGTCCCGAGACGCTGCCGGAGCACACCGGAACCGATGAGGCGGCGGTGCTGCAACGCTGGCACCGCCACGCGCGCAACCTGGGCGTGATCGACGTCATCGGAGCCCCGGATGGAGTCGGCGCGGCTGTCGACCGGATCTCCGCCCTGCTGCGGCAGCCGGGAGACCCGCCGGCCGCCTCCCACCGGGACTTGCACGACGGTCAGCTGCTGTGGGACGGCACCACCCTGTCACTGCTCGACCTGGACACCGCCGCTCTGGCGGAACCCGCCCTCGACCTGGGAAACCTGGCCGCGCACGTGGACCTCGCCCGCGCCCAGGGGCGCCTCGGCACGGTGGCGCACACGCACATCCGTCGGCTCCTGGAACACCTGGGGCGAGACCTCGCATCTGCATCCAGGCTGTCGGTCTACTACCTGGCTTCGCGACTGCGGTTGAGCTTCGTACACGCCTTCCGCCCCGGCGCACAGTCGTGGCTGCCTGCCTGGACGCGCGAGTCCCTGTGCCTGGCCGCCGCACCCGACCGGGCCTGGGCGGCCCGCACCCCGGGAGGATGAATGTATGCCCCGTTCGCCGACGGCGGGCGCGGCCACACCGGCGGCGCAGAGCATGGGCGGGAGCCGAACGAGGAGCGCGAACAGGGCCGCGGCGGGCACAATGGACGCGTGAAGGTCACCGCCCCGTTCTCCCGGGCGACCATACGCACCCGGATCATCTGGACGATCATCCTGGTCGCCTCGGTCGCTCTGGCGACCTCCGGCGCCGCCGTGTGGATGCTGGATCTGCGCTCCACCCATGCGGACATCGACGACCGGCTCGTGCTCACCCGCCAGGAACTGCGACGCCTGGCGGATGATGGCATCGACCCGACCAGCGGGGAGCCGCTGAGCGACCCGGCCCAGACGCTGCGCGTCTACATGGAGCGCTCCGTCCTGGGCTCCGGGGAGGGGCAGCTCGGCATTGTCGACGGCGCCGTGCAGTGGGTGTCGGCCGAGGGCGTCCGGCTGCGCCCGGAGGACGATCCCGAACTGGTGGATCGGCTACTGGCCGGAGCGGACGCGGACGTCTCCTCAATCTTCACCATCGAGACCGCCGACGGACGCTACCAGGTGCTCACCGTGCCGGTGACGGACGGAAACACAACGGCCGTCCTGGCACGCGTCGTCGACCTGAACGCCGCCGAGGCCGGCCTGTGGCGCACCATGCGCATGTACGCCTCCGCGGCGGCCGTGACCATGATGCTGGTGGCGGCGCTGGCTTGGTTGGGCATCGGACGGCTGCTGCGTCCCATCTGGGAGCTGCGCAACGCCACCGAGTCGATCGACGAACGCGATCTGACCACCCGGGTGCGGGTGCGCGGTCATGACGACCTGTCGGCGCTGGCGGCCGCGGTCAACCGCATGCTGGACCGGGTGCAGCGCGCGGTGGAGGCCCAGCGGGAGCTGCTCGACGACGTCGGCCATGAACTGCGCACCCCGATAACGGTGGTGCGCGGTCACCTTGAACTCATCGACCCCGACGATCCGGATGACGTGCGGCAGACCTCCGAGCTGGCCCTGGACGAGCTGGACCGGATGGGCACGCTGATCGACGATCTACTGGATCTGGCACGCAGTTCGCAGAGCGACTTCGTCACCCCCGAGCCCACCGACATCGAGGCACTGACGCTGCAAGTATTCGACAAGGCCTGCGCTCTGGGAGACCGGGATTGGCAGCTGGGAGGGTGTGCCTCCGGGACGGCCGTGCTCGACCCGGCGCGCATCACCCAGGCCTGGTTGCAGCTCGCGGCGAATGCGGTGAAGTACTCCGAGGAGGATTCGCGGGTCGCCATCGGCTCGGAGATCAATGGGAGTGAGCTGTTCCTTTGGGTCGAGGACGAGGGCATCGGGATAGCCCCGGAGGATGTGGAGCGCATCCGGCTCAGGTTCGCCCGGACCGCTGAGGCCACGCGCCACGCCTCCGGGGCCGGCCTCGGCCTGAGCATCGTGGAGAGCATCGTTGACGCGCACGACGGCCGACTCGCAATCTCCTCCGAGGTTGGGAGAGGATCTGTGTTTACGCTGCGCATTCCCCTGACAACCGTTGGCGAGACACGGTCGGCGCAGCAGAAGGAGTCGGATTAAGACATGGCCACTGTACTGATTGTGGAGGACGAGGAGCGCATCACCTCGTTCCTGACCAAGGGGCTCAAGGCCGCCGGCTTCGTCCCCAAAGCCGTCAACAACGGTGCGGACGCCGTCGAGATGGCTCTGCTGGGCGACGTGGACATAATCCTGTTGGATGTGGGTCTTCCGGACATCGACGGCTTCGAGGTGCTCGAGCAGCTGCGCGGCCAGGGAGTGACCACTCCGGTCATCATGCTCACCGCCCGCTCCTCCGTGGCCGACCGGGTGGCCGGGCTCGAGGGCGGCGCCGACGACTACCTGCCCAAGCCCTTCTCCTTCGACGAGCTCGTCGCCCGGATCCGGCTGCGGCTGCGCCCCCGCGAGGCGGCACCGACCGAGCGGGGGGTGCTGGAGCACAAGGACCTGGCACTGGACATTCACACGCGCCGGGTGCGGGTGGACGGGGAGTGGGTGGACCTGTCGGCCCGGGAGTTCGCGCTCGCCGAGATGTTCATGCGGCACCCCGGGCAGGTGCTCAGCCGGGAGCAACTGCTGGCGAATGTGTGGGGATTGGATTTCGATCCGGGCTCCAACGTGGTGGACGTGTACGTCTCCTACCTGCGCGGCAAGCTCGGTAAGGGCCGGCTGGAGACAGTGCGCGGCGTCGGCTACCGGCTCACCTGAAGCCCGCGGCCCTGCGTCGGGCCGCCGCCCCGCCCCGGCAGTAGGCGCGATCGGAGGCCGACCGGTCAGTCGTCGTCCTCGTCGCCGTCATCGTCGTCTCTGTCATCGTCGTCGGAGTCGGTGTCAGAGCTGCTGTTCGAGCTGCCGCTGTTGCTCGTGGTGCCAGTGCCGTAGCCAGATCCGGAGCCTCCCTGGGGCGAGACGTTCTGGGGCGGCGCCTGCTGCACCACCTCGGGGGTGCCATCGTCAACGCCGTCCGAGCCGCTGTCATTGGCGTCGTCGTCGGAGTCCGGAGGCGGCGTCATCAGGGGTCCGGCGCTGCGGCCGACCTGGGCGGTCGTGGTGGCTGCCGGGGTCATGGCGATGCCGGGTTCGTCGTCGAGGCCGGCGGGACGACGCAGAATCAGGATGGCCACGCATACGAGCAGAACGGTGGCCGCGGCGGCGACGAGCACCGCCAGCGGTCTGCCTCGGTCGGGGTTCATGGCTATTGCCTCCTGGTGCTTGACCCCCCGGCGCCGGGAAGCGGCGGGGTGAATATCGGGTCAGGGGCGCACGTGCCCCGCCCCCTCGACGACCCACTTGGTGGTGGTCAGCGCCGCCAGGCCCATGGGGCCGCGGGCGTGGAGCTTCTGGGTGGAGATGCCCAGTTCAGCGCCCAGTCCCAGTTGCCCGCCGTCGGTGAAGCGGGTGGAGGCGTTAACCATGATGGCCGCCGAGTCGACCTGGCTGACGAACTGGTTCATGGCGGCCACGTCCTGCGTCAGGATCGCCTCGGTGTGTCCGGTCGAGTATGCGGTGATGTGGGCGATCGCGTCGTCGATGGTGTCGACCACTCGCACCGCCAGGTCCAGGCTACCGTATTCGGTCTCCCAGTCCGCCTCGGTGGCGTCCACCAGCAGCTCCGCGCGGCCCTGGGCGGAGGCCTGCTCCTCCACGCAGGCGCGGGCGGCGGCGTCGGCGTGGAGGGTGACGCCGCGCTCCCACAGGGCGTCCGCGGCGGCCGGCAGGTAGGCGGAGGCGGCGGAGCGGTGCACGAGCAGCGTCTCGGCGGCGTTGCACACCCCGACCCGCTGGGTCTTGGCGTTGACGATGATGTCGACGGCGGCGGCCAGGTCGGCGGCGGCATCCACGTACACGTGGCAGTTGCCCGAGCCGGTCTCGATCACGGGCACGCTCGACTCCTCCACCACGGTGCGGATCAATCCCGCCCCGCCGCGCGGCACGAGCACGTCGATCAGGCCGCGCGCATGCATGAGGGCGGTGGCTCCGGCGCGGCCGGCCGGGTCGATGGTGGTGACCAGGTCGGCGGGCAGGCCCGCCGCCGTCAGGGCGTCGCGCAGCACGGTGATGATGGCGGCGTTGGTGTCCGCGGCCGCGCTGCCGCCACGCAGTACGACGGCGTTACCGGATTTCAGGGTCAGCGCGGCCACGTCCACGGTGACGTTGGGGCGGGCCTCGTAGATCATGCCGACCACGCCGAGCGGCACGCGCACGCGCCGCACCCGCAGCCCGTTGGGCAGGGTCTGCCCGTCGACGATCTGACCCACCGGGTCGGGCAGGGCGGCGATCTCGCGCAGTGAGTCGGCAATGGCGGCGATGCGGTCGCCGTCCAGGGCGAGGCGGTCTATCAGTCCCGGCTTCATGCCGGCGGCGCGGGCGCGTTCGAGGTCCCGGGCATTGGCGGCGAGGATGAACTCGGCGCGGGCGGTCAGGGCGTCGGCCAGGGCGTGCAGGGCGGCGTCCTTGCGCTCCCGGTTGACGCCGGCCAGGGCACGCTGGGCCTGGCGGGCGGCGCGGGCAGTGGTGGCGACCAGGGCTTCGGCATCGTTGACGGAATCGTTGGCGGCATCTACGGGTGAAGTCGTCATGACACCAGACTGTAGTCCCCGCCGCGCCGTGCGGGTAGGCGTGATGCGGTACTCGGCGTCACTCCCACGCGGGTGCTGGTCTCCCCTCGGTCTCGTTAAGCGGAGCGCGAGGAGGGGTAGGCGTCAGTCGCCGGCGGTGCGGGGCAGCTCGGCCAGGTCGTCGCGGTGCACCACCGGGGCCACGTGGTCTCCGGGGGCGGGGGCGCCGCGGCCGCGGGCCTCCAGCACCTCCTCGATCTCGGCGGCCGCATAGCGGCAGATGCCGCGGGCCAGCACCCGCTGCGGCCCCACGATCTCCACCACGGAGCCGGACTCGAAGTCCCCGTCCACGCCGACCACGCCGGGCAGCAGCAGCGACTTCTTGCCCTCGGTGACCGCCCGGGCCGCCCCGGCGTCGACCAGTACCCGGCCCTCCGGCATGGAGGCGTGCGCCATCCACAGCCGCCGGCTGGAGCGGTGCGGCCCGGTGGGGGCGAACCAGGTGCCCAGGTCGGCGGGAATCGTGCGCCCGCCCAGCAGCCGGGGGGCATCGTCGGCGTCGGCGATGATGGTGGCCGTGCCGGACGCGCAGGCGATCGTGGCGGCCTGCACCTTGGTGGCCATGCCACCGGTGCCCAAGGCGCCGGCGTCGCCGTCGACCCGGACCCCGGCCAGCTCGCCGGTGCCGCCGACGTAGCGCACCGGGCGGGCGCCGGGCGTACCCGGGCGGGCCGTCCACATGCCGTCCACGTCGGTGAACAAGATGAGCACATCGGCGGTGACCAGGTGGGACACCAGGGCGGCCAGGTGGTCGTTGTCGCCCAGGTTGAACTCGGTGGTGGCCACGGCGTCGTTCTCGTTGACCACCGGCACCGCCCCCATGGACAGCAGCGTGTCGAAGGTGGCGCGCACGGTCCGGTAGTGGCTGCGCACGGCCACGTCCTGGGCGGTCAGCAGCACCTGCGCGGTGACCGCCCCGTAGGCGCTCAACGCGGTCTGCCAGCGGGAGACCAGGCGCCCCTGCCCCACGGAGGCGGCGGCCTGCAGCAGGCGCAGCTCTCCGGGACGCGACTCCAGGCCCAGCGGGACCAGGCCGGCGGCCACCGCGCCGGAGGAGACCAGCACGACGTCGTGGCCGCGGCGGCGCATGCCTGCCAGCAGCCCGGAGATGATGTCGATGCGGTTCAGGTCCAGTCCGCCGTCGGGGCGGGTCAGCGAGGAGGAGCCGACCTTGAGCACGACGCGCGCCCCCTCCGGCAGGGCGTCGGGGCGCAGGCCCACGGCATCTGCGGCGCTCATGCGTCCTCCCAGTCGGCGGCGTCGGTCCACAGTCCCTCGGCGGCCTCGTCGCGCAGCTGCTGGCGGGCCGCCTCCTTGGCGTCCATCCAGTCGTGGTACTGCGCGCGCCGCTCGGCGTTGGTGCGGCGGTGGTGGTCCTCCAGGCGGGCGTCGGTGCCGCGGGCGCCCAGCAGCTCCGCACCGGTGGTCATGGCCGGCTCCCAGGTGAAGATGACGCCGCCCTTGACATCGCCGATCAGCACGGTGTCTCCCGCGTGGGCGCCGGCCTTGGCCAGCTCGTCCTCGACGCCGCCGGCGGCCAGGCGGTCGGCCAGGTAGCCGACCGCCTCGTCGTTGGAGAAGTCGGTCTGACGCACCCAGCGCTCCGGCTTGTCCCCGCGCACCTGGTAGACGGTGCCCTCGGCGGGGTGCTGGATGACGGCCACGGTGGCGGTCGCCTGCCCGCCGCGGCGGCCCACGGCGGCGGGGCGGATGATGGGCCGCGCGGGCTCGGCGAGGGCCGGGGCCTGGGCGCGGGCCTGCTGCACCAGCTCCGCCAGGGCGAAGGCCAGCCGGGACAGTCCCGCATGGGAGACGGCGGAGACGGTGAAGGTGGGCAGGCCGCGGGCCTTCAGGTCCGCCTCCACCAGTTCGGCCAGTTCGGCCGCCTCGGGGACGTCGACCTTGTTGAGTACCACCACGCGCGGGCGCTCCATCAGCGGCGCCAGCCCGGTCAGCGCCGGGTCGGCCTCGTCGGCGCCCAGCCGGTCGGCGTAGGCGGCCAGCTCGGCCTCAATGGTGTCGAAGTCGCTGAGCGGGTCGCGGCCCGGCTCCAGGGTGGCGCAGTCCAGCACGTGCACCACCACGGCGCAGCGCTCGATGTGGCGCAGGAACTCCAGGCCCAGGCCCTTGCCCTCGCTCGCCCCCGGGATCAGCCCGGGCACGTCCGCCATGGTGAAGCGCGTCTCCCCGGCCTCCACCACGCCCAGGTTGGGGGTGAGTGTGGTGAAGGGGTAGTCGGCGATCTTGGGGCGGGCAGCGCTCATGGCGGCGATCAGGGAGGACTTGCCGGCGCTGGGGTAGCCGACCAGGGCGACGTCGGCGACGGTCTTCAGTTCCAGGGTGACGTCACGGGCTTCGCCGGGCTCGCCCAGCAGGTGGAAGCCCGGGGCCTTGCGCTTGGGGGACGCCAGGGAGAAGTTGCCGCGGCCGCCGCTTCCGCCCTCGGCGACGACGACGCGCTCACCGGCTGCGGTCAGGTCCGCCAGCACGCCGCCGTCGGAGTCCTTTACCACGGTGCCCAGCGGCACCGGCAGCACCATGTCCTCACCGTCGGCGCCGCGGCGCCAGCCACCCTCACCGGGGGCGCCGGAGCCGGCGGTGCGGTGCGGGGAGCGGTGGTAGGTCAGCAGGGTGGTCACGCGCGGGTCGGCGGTCAGGATGACGCTGCCGCCGTGGCCGCCGTCGCCGCCGTCGGGGCCGGCCAGCGGCTTGTACTTCTCACGGTGGATCGACGTGCAGCCGTGGCCGCCGTCGCCGCCGGCGACGTGCAGGACCACCCGGTCGATGAAGCTGGGCATGGGCGTCTCCTCGGGCGCTGCGGGGCGGTGGCCCCGGGGGCCGGCATGCGCAAGGGCGGACGGCCGAAGCCGCCCGCCCTCGCGGATACCGTCATGGTGATGGAGGCTGTGTCAGCCTTCGGATGCGACGACGTTGACGACCTTGCGGTCGCGGAAGGTGCCGAAGTCGACGTTGCCGGCGGTCAGGGCGAACAGTGTGTCGTCCTTGCCGCGGCCAACGTTGTTGCCGGGGTGGAAGTGGGTGCCGCGCTGGCGGACGATGATCTCGCCGGCCTTGACGAACTGGCCGCCGAAGCGCTTCACGCCGAGGCGCTGGGCGTTGGAGTCGCGGCCGTTGCGGGAGGAACCAAGACCCTTCTTGTGTGCCATGTCGGGGCTTCTTTCTGTTTCGCTGTTGCCTGAAAGGATACTGCGGCGGGGCGGCCCGCTCAGCCGATCGCGGTGACCTTGATGGCAGTGAGCTTGGCGCGGTGACCCTGGCGCTTGCGGTAGCCCGTCTTGTTCTTGAACTTGAGGATGTTGATCTTGGGGCCCTTCTCGTCGCCGACGATCTCGGCCTTGACGGAGGACTTGGCCAGGTCCGCGGCGGAAGCGGTCACCTTGTCTCCATCCACCAGCATGACGGGGGCGAGAGTTACCTCGTCGCCGACCTCACCGGCAAGCTTGTCGACAACCACGACGTCACCGACGGAGACCTTCTCCTGACGGCCGCCGGCCTTGACGATCGCGTAGACCACTTGACTGCTCATCTCTGTCGTATCTTCTAGTCGCTCGTTCCCGGGAGCGCTGCTCCACCGCTGGCGGGCGACTACTTGGGCAATGGTGCGGAAGGCACCGCCGGATTACTTTATGCGATCCGGCGGGCGACACCAACCTGTGAAGGCCCACCGGACCTGTGTTCTTCCGCACCCCACCGCTCGGAGGGGATGCTCCGGGGCGACGGCGGGCGCCCACGTCGGGGCGGTGGCGCCCGCCGGGGCCGCTTACTCCTCGGTGACGGCGCCCGCCGGGGCGGCCGTGCTGCTCTCCTCGGCCTGGGCGTGCTCGTGAGCGTGCTCGGCGGCCGCCGCAATCTGTGCCAGGGCTCCGCGCACGGCCGAGCGGGCGGCGTCGTCCCGGTCCTCGTCCCCCTGGGCGGACTTGCCGCGCCCGCCGGAGCGACCGGACCTGCCGGAGGACTTGCCCGACCTGCCCGAACCCTTGGCGGACTTCCCCTCGGCCTTGGCGCCGTCGTCGTCGCGACCGCGGCGACCCCGGCCGGAGCCGGCGCTGCGCGCGGCGGAGGCGGACATGTCCACCGCCTGGTTCTCCACCGGGTGCTCGTGAACGATGAAGCCGCGCCCGCCGCAGCACTCGCAGGGCGTGGAGAAGGCCTCCACCAGCCCCTGACCGACGCGCTTGCGGGTCATCTGCACCAGGCCCAGCGAGGTGACCTCCGTGACCTGGTGGCGGGTGCGGTCGCGGCCCAGGCACTCCACCAGACGGCGCAGCACGAGGTCGCGGTTGGATTCCAGCACCATGTCCACGAAGTCGATCACCACCATGCCGCCGATGTCGCGCAGCCGCAGCTGGCGGACGATCTCCTCGGCGGCCTCGAGGTTGTTGCGGGTGATGGTCTCCTCCAGGGTGCCGTCCGCGCCGCCGGTGAAGCGCCCGGTGTTGACGTCGATGACGGTCATGGCCTCGGTGCGGTCGATGATGAGCGTGCCGCCGCTGGGCAGCCAGACCTTGCGGTCGAAGCCCTTGGCGAGTTGCTCGTCGATGCGGTGGGCGGTGAACACGTCCTCGGGGCTGACCCAGTGCTCCAGCCGGTCGGTCAGCTCGGGGCTGAGGTCGGACACGTAGTTGGAGATGGTCTTCCAGGCGTCGGGGCCCTGCACGATGAGCTTGCGGAAGTCCTCGTTGAACACGTCGCGCACCACGCGCACGGCCAGCTCGGGCTCCTCCTTCAGCAGCACTGGCGCCTTCCCGGAGCCCTTGAGCACCTGGGAGGACTTCTTCTCGATGGACTCCCACTGCGCCACCAGCCGCTTGATGTCGTCGGCGAGCTGCTCCTCGCCGGCGCCCTCCGCGGCCGTGCGCACGATCACGCCGGCGTCGTCGGGGACGATCCGCTTGAGGATCTTCTTCAGCCGGTTGCGCTCGGTGTCCGGGAGCTTGCGGGAGATGCCGGTCATGGTGCCGCCGGGCACCAGCACCAGGTAGCGGCCCGCCAGGGTGATCTGGCTGGTCAGGCGGGCGCCCTTGTGACCGATGGGGTCCTTGGTGACCTGCACCAGCACGGTGTCGCCGCTGGCCAGGGCGTCCTCGATGCGGCGCGGCTTGCCCTCCATGCCGGCGGCGTCCCAATTGACCTCGCCGGCGTACAGGACGGCGTTGCGTCCCTTGCCGATGTCCACGAAGGCCGCCTCCATGGACGGCAGCACGTTCTGCACACGGCCGACGTACACGTTGCCGACCAGTGAGGTCTGGGTGTGCCGAGCGACGTAGTGCTCCACCAGCAGCCCGTCCTCCAGGACGGCGATCTGGTTCAGGCCGTCCTGCTCGCGCACCACCATCTGCCGGTCGACGCTCTCGCGGCGGGCCAGGAACTCGGCCTCGGTGATGATGGGCCGGCGTCGACCCGCGGCGCGCCCCTCGCGACGGCGCTGGCGCTTGGCCTCCAGGCGGGTGGAGCCCTTGAGCGCGGTGATCTCGTCCCGGGAGGCGTCGGAGCGGCTGCGAGAACGACGACGGCGACGACGAGAACTGCCGGCGCTCTCCTCCGGCGTCTCGGCGGAGGTCCGGTCCGTCTGCACACTGTCCGCGGCGTCGGCGGGCGTCTCGTTGGCCTCGTCGGCGTCGTCGGCGCTCTCGACCGTGGCGCCACGGCCCTCGGCGCGGGAGCGGGCACGCCGCCCGCGTCCGCCGCGGCGGCGCTTGCGGCGGCCGGTGGCGGCCTCCTTGTTGGTCTCAGTGCCCTCGGCGTCTTCTGCTCCCTCAGCGTCCTCCGTCGGGGCCGACTGGGCGGAGGCGGTCTCGTCGGCGTCCCGGGCCGGGGCGGCGTTGCGGCCGCGGCGCTTGGCGGGGGCGGCCTCCTCCACGTGCTCGGGCGCGGTGGAGGCGGCGGTCGCGCGACGA
Organism: Actinomyces sp. Z5; assembly: GCF_003287795.1. Classification (NCBI taxonomy): domain Bacteria; kingdom Bacillati; phylum Actinomycetota; class Actinomycetes; order Actinomycetales; family Actinomycetaceae; genus Actinomyces; species Actinomyces sp. Z5. The sequence goes on along the minus strand of NZ_QMIN01000009.1, from coordinate 37,524 downwards.
CGGCGCCGGCGACCACCGCGGGTGCCGGTAGCGGCCTCGTCGGAGTCGGTGGAGGCGTCGGTACCGCCGGAGCCGGTGCCAACGGACACAGCCGCATCGGGCTTGGCGGCCGGGGCATCCCGGTCCCGGCGTGAGGCGGACTCGGGGCTCGACTCGGCCGGCTGGGCCTGGGCGGGGGTGGTGGCGGCGACCTTCACCTTGCGGCGCCGCCGCCGGGCCAACGCCGGATCGGGGGCCTGGAACAGGAGCGACGCGGCGGGCAGCTGCGGCTCCTCCGGCTCCGGCAGGTCCTCCTCCAGCTCCGGCGTGGACGCGTCGGCGTCGGCGTCGGCGCCTGACTCGGGCTCGGGTTCAGCGTCTGCCGTGGCGTCGGCCTCGGCGTCGCCATCTTGAGCCTCGGCAGCCTCCGGCTCACCGGCCTCAGACTCGCCGGCCTCGGCGTCGGCGGCTTCTGCGTCCTCGACGTCCTCGGCCTCCAAGGTCTCCGCATCAGCTGCGTCCTCGGCGTCTTCGCTCTCCGCAGCATCGGAGGCTTCAGCCTGCGCAGCGTCGTCGGCGGCGTCGACCGCCGCGGCGTCGGTTTCCTCGGGCGTTTCCGCGGAAGCGGCACTGTCAGGCGCGGCGATGCCCTCGGCCTGGGCCGCAGCCTCTTGTGCCTCGGCGTCTGCGGCGTCGGGAACCTTGCTCGGCGCGTCGGGAGCGGACTCGGGCGTAGTTACAGCGGCGGTGACTCGGCGGTGCCGACGGGCAGGCCGCTTGGGGACGCCTGTCTCCTCGGAGCCCTGAGCGTGGGAGTCGTGTGAGCGCGATGACGAGGGGGACATGGGTCTATCTGCACTTTCGGACGCTATAGCTCCGCCGTACCCGCGGCGCCATGGCGCGGTCGCGCTCCCCTGGCGGGGAGCTAAAAGCCTACGTGTGCGCCTTGCGGCGCCGGCCTGCGGCGGAACTCGCACGTTGCGGAAGTGCGGCGGCGCTCTGGGCGGCGCAATTCTTCCGGGCGGTCTCGGCCGAGGGTCGGACACCGACTGCCGGTACGGGACCGCCGGTGCCAGGGGCAGTATCCCACAGGTGTAGCCCCACCGGGTGGCAGTCGGGCTGGTGGCGCCGTCGTCTCGCCAACGGCGGACAGGCCGACCGGCGGCCCGCCGACCAGTACTGTCACAAATGGTGACAAACGCGCCCGCGACACCAACCTGCCATCACCAAAACGTTGAAATCACGCGATTTCAGAATCGAGCCGGGACGTCGGGAGGCGCGTTTGTCACCAATTCTGACAACCAACCGCCCCCACAGCCCCACACAGCCGCATAACAAGTCACACCTTTTCACGACACACCGTCACCCGCCGCCTATACTTGGCCTATCTCCCGGGGAGCCCCTATAAGGTTCCTCTTATATTTCCCGTGGCCCTCGCGAAAGGCGGCGCAGATGAGCCTCGCACCCATGGCGCTCGACTCCCTCGACGTGGCTCGATGGCAGTTCGGCATCACCACGGTCTACCACTTCATCCTGGTACCGCTCACGATCGGCCTGTCCCCACTGGTCGCACTGATGGAGACCCTTCACCTGCGCACCGGCAACGAGCAGTGGCGGACGGCCACCAGGTTCTTCGGCAACCTTCTGCTGATCAACTTCGCGCTCGGCGTCGCCACCGGCATCGTGCAGGAGTTCCAGTTCGGCATGAACTGGTCGGAGTACTCCCGGTTCGTCGGCAACATCTTCGGGGCGCCACTGGCCTTCGAGGCCCTGCTGGCCTTCTTCATGGAGTCCACCTTCCTGGGCCTGTGGATCTTCGGGCGCGACCGCCTGTCCCCCAAGTTGCACAACCTGTGCATCTGGATGGTCGCCCTGGGTACCAACCTCTCCGCCTTCTTCATCCTCGCCGCCAACTCCTGGATGCAGCACCCGGTCGGCGCCGTCGTCAACCCGGACACCGGCCGGGCGGAGCTGGACGGGGTCGGCGGATTCTTCGATGTGCTCGGCAACAAGATCCTGTGGGTCACCGTGGCCCACGTGATCGCCTCCGCCTTCCTGGTGGCGGGCACGCTCATCCTAGGGGTGTCCGCGTGGTGGATGATCAAGGCCGCCCGCGCCGGGCAGGACTTCGAGGCGCGCCGACTGTGGCGCCGCATGACTCGCTTCGGCGCGGTCACGATGATCATCGCCGGTATCTTCACCGCCGGCTCCGGCCACATCCAGGGGCAGCTGGTCGCCGAGGAGCAGCCCGCCAAGATGGCGGCCGCCGAGATGCTGTGCGAGACCGAGTCGGGCGCGGGCTTCACCGTGGCCGCCTTCGGCTCCTGCGCCGACGGCACCGCCAAGCACCTGATCACCGTCCCCTACGTGTACTCCTTCATGGCCACCAACGATCCCACCGCCGAGATCATGGGCCTGAACGACGCCCAAGAGCTCTACGCGGAGCGCTACGGCGACGGCGTGGACTACACCCCCAACGAGATGGTCACCTTCTGGTCCTTCCGCCTGATGATCGGCCTGGGCATGCTCGCCATAGGCATCGGCGTCGTCGCCCTGTGGCTGACGCGCCGCGGCCGCCTGGTCGACTCCCCGTTGCTGGGCAAGATCGCCCTGTGGAGCATGTGGCTGCCCTTCGTGGCCTGCTCCTTCGGCTGGATCATGACCGAGATCGGCCGCCAGCCCTGGGTGGTGGTGCCCAACCTCGCCGACCCCGTCTCCCAGGTCTACATGCTCACCGCCGACGGCGTCTCCCCCACCGTCGCCTCCGGCACCGTGCTGGCGTCGCTGATCGGCTTCACGCTGCTGTACGCCGCCCTCGGCGTCGTGTGGTTCCTGCTGCTGCGCCGCTACGTCCGCGAGGGCGTGCGCGCCCAGGTGCCCGACGTCGTCGACGCTGCCCGGCGCCCGAGTGACGACGCCGAGGCGCCGCTGTCCTTCCAGTACTAGCCGCACCCGATGCCCACCGAAGCAGCCGCCGAGGCCCACACCGGCCGACGCCGTCGCCCGCCGACACTGCCACCAACCACCGCCCAACTCGACTAGCCCGTGGAGCCCGCCGTGACACTCTCCGTCCTCTGGTTCATCCTCATTGCGATCCTCTGGGTCGGTTATCTGACCCTGGAGGGCTTCGACTTCGGCGTGGGCATGCTGCTGAAGATCCTCGGCCGGGACGAGCGGGAACGGCGCGCCATGGTGCGCACCATCGGCCCCCACTGGGACGGCAACGAGGTGTGGCTGCTGACCGCCGGCGGCGCCACCTTCGCCGCCTTCCCCGAGTGGTACGGCACCCTGTTCTCCGGCGCCTACCTGGTGCTGTTCCTCATCCTGCTGTGCCTGATCGTGCGCGTATGCGCCATCGAGTGGCGTGGCCGGATCAACGACCAGGCCTGGCGCGACCGGTGGGACTGGGCACACGCCATCGCCGCCTGGGTGCCCTCGATCCTGTGGGGGGCGGCCTTCGCGAACATGGTGCAGGGCATGGAGATCGAGGTGGTAGACACCGCCAGCGGCGCGCCCGTGCCGGCCGCCGAAGTACCCGCAGACGCGCTTGTCGTAGGTGCTTCCCACCTGCTCACCGGAGGGTTCTTCAGTCTGCTTACGCCCTTCACGCTGCTGGGCGGCGCGGCCACCTGCCTGCTGTTCCTCACGCACGGGGCCCTGTTCACCGCGTTGAAGACGGCCGGCGATCTGTCCGTGCGGGCGGGAACCTTCGCCCGTCGCTGCGGGGTCGCCTCGACGGCGATTGCCGCCGTCTGGGGCTTGTGGGCGACCAGTTTCTCGGCCACCGCCTGGGTCTGGTTGCCACTGGTGGTGGCGGCGTTGGCGCTCGTCGGTTCCCTGGTGGCCTCGTTCCGCGGTCGGCAGGGGCTCGCCTTCGGCCTGCACTTCGCCGGTATCGCCGGAGTCGGGGCGCTCATCTTCACGGCCATGACGCCCGACGTCATGCGTTCCTCGATCGATCCCGCGTATTCCCTGACCATCGCGCAGGCCACCTCCGCCGACGCCACCCTGGCGATCATGACGGTTGCCGCCGTCGTCTTCCTGCCGGTCGTGCTCTTCTACACGATCTGGGGTTACCGGACCTTCTCCGCGCGCATCAGCGCCGAGCGGATCGACCCCGCCGCCGGTGGGCTGCACCCCACGCGAGTGCGCGACAACGCCCAGCCCGCGCCCGTCGATCACTGAAGGCGCGCTCACCCCTCCGACGTTGGCGGGCCCGCAGCCCTGTGGCCTCCTCCTGGGCCTCCATGAGCTCGTCGTACATGTCGAAGTCGAGAGTGTCTGCACGCAGCTAGAACGCGTTGTTTTAGGCCGCACTATCGGCGCGAACGTGTGTTTTGGCCCGGCGGCGTGCGGGGGCGGTGTTGTTGCACGACCCTGGGCGACACTGCACGACCTTGGTGCACATTCCACGACCCCGGGGTGGTCGTGCAACGCACACCAGGGTCGTGGAACGCGGCCCGGGGTCGTGGAACGCGGCCCGGGGTCGTGGAACGCGGCCCGGGGTCGTGCAGTACATACACGGGGTGGGGTGAGCATCATCGCCACCCCACGCGTAACGGGTTACCGACACGAACGTCATGCACTAGACCAGCGCGTCGCGGGGAGGCGCGTTGAATCATGCCCACCCCTGATAACCCCTGACTTTCCCCCACTATCTCAACGAATAGCCCCGATCACGCACACACCTTCACGCCGATAACCCACGTTCACGCCGATAACCCTCTAAGGGCCGACATGCCAAAGTCCGCAAGGGCAAGGGAATGGCCCGGCAGGTGAGCGAAGTGATTGAGTCGACCGCTCATCTGATCCGGCCCATTGGTGTCCTTGTGGATGCCTGCCACCCCGCCGAGAGCCCGCTCCCGGGACTACGGTCCCAATCCGGCACTATGCTGTTTGGGTGAAGCCGTTGGACCCCCGACTCATGCGCTACGCAGCCGCGGCCCGGCGCTACATCGCCACGACGGCGGTCACGGGCGCGCTCACCGCGCTGCTCGTCGTCGCCCAGGCCTGGCTGATCTCCCGGGCCATCTCCCCGGTCATCACCGGGGGCGCCGCCCCCAGCACCGTGCGGCCCGCGATCGCGGCGTTGGCCGGAGTGGTGACGGCCCGGGCGCTGGTGCTGTACGTGCAGGAGTCGCGCGCCCACCGGGCCGCCACCGACGTCACCATCGACCTGCGCCGCCAAGTACTGCTGCGCGCCGCCGCCCTGGGGCCACGCTGGCGGGCCGTCCACGGCGCCGACACCGCCACCCTGCTCACCCGCGGCCTGGACGACCTCGAGCCCTACTTCACCCGCTACCTGCCCCAGCTGCTGCTGGCCGCCACCGTCACCCCCGCCACCGGTCTGGTGCTACTCACCCAGGACCTGCCGTCCGCGATCGCGGTGGCCTGCACAATCCCGCTGATCCCGATCTTCATGATCCTGATCGGCCGCCTCACCCAGGCCCACTCCGAGGCCCGACTGCGCACCATGGAACGCCTGGGTAGTCAACTGCTGGACCTGCTGGCGGGCCTGCCCACCCTCAAGGCGCTGGGACGCCAGGCCGGCCCCGCCCGGCGGGTGCGCGAGCTCGGCCGCGCCTACAACGCCACGACCATGTCCACGCTACGAGTGGCCTTCCTGTCCGGGGCGGTGCTGGAGTTCATCACCACCCTGTCGGTGGCAATCGTCGCCGTCGAGGTGGGCTTCCGGCTGCTGTACGGCCGCATGGACCTGGCCACCGGCCTGCTGGTCATCATGATCACCCCGGAGGTCTACCAGCCGCTGCGCCAGGTCGGCCTCCAGTTCCACGCCTCCGCCAACGGGGTGGCCGCCGCCGAGGCCGTCTTCGCGGTGCTTCAGGAGCCCGCGCCGACGCCGGGCACCGCCCCCGCCCCCGACCTGCGCACGGCCCGCATCGAGCTCGCGCAGGTGTCCGTGTCCGCCCGTGGCGCCTGGGCGCCCGCCGACCTTACGGCCACGATTCGCCCGGGCCGGGTGGTGGCACTGACCGGCGCGTCCGGCACCGGCAAGACCACCGCCGCGCAGCTGCTGCTCGGCCTGCTACCCCCCGACCGGGGTCGGGTGCGGGTCATCGCCGCCGACGGGCCGGCAATGGACCTGGCCGACGTCGACCCCGCCTCCTGGTGGGAGCAGATCGCCTGGGTGCCGCAGCGCCCCGTGATCGTGCCCGGCACGCTGCTGGAGAACACCATCGGCCAGACCCCTACCGACGCCACCGCCCAGGTCCCGCCCGCCCTGGCGGATGCCGCCGCGGCCACCGGCTTCGACGCCGTGGTCGCCGCCCTGCCGGACGGTTGGCGCACGCGCGTGGGTCAGGGCGGCGTGGGTCTGTCGGTCGGGCAGCGTCAGCGCCTGGCCCTGACCCGCGCCCTGGTCACCGACGCGCCCCTGGTGCTGTTGGACGAGCCCACCGCCCACCTGGACGCGGCCAGCCAGGCGCAGGTGCTGAACGCCGTGAACGCCCTGCGCGCGGCCGGCCGCACGGTCGTGGTAATCGCTCACCGGGCGGCACTGGTGGCCCTGGCGGACGACGTCGTCGAGGTGGCCTCGCGCCCCACCCCCGCGGCGGACTCGAGCGGCGCCACCCCCGCTGCGAGCCCCGCCGAAGCCATGGACGCGCTCGTATTCTCCGAGGACAACCGATGAGCGCCGCGCTTACCACCGCCGAACGCCGCGCCCTGCGCCGCGCCGTGACCCTGCTCGACCTGGACGGCACCCGCTTCGCCGCCTCCGTGATCGTCGGCTCCCTGGGACTGGCCAGCGCGGTCGGCCTGTCCGCCGTGGCCGCCTGGATGATCGCCCGCGCCGCCCAGGCCTCGGAGGTGGCCGCACTCGGCGTGGCCCCCGTCGCGGTACGCCTGTTCGGCATCTCCCGCTCCGTGATGCGTTACTGCGAGCGTCTGCTGTCCCACGACACAGCGCTGCGCGGCATGACTTCCCTGCGCACCCGCCTGTACGAAATCCTGGCCGCCGCCCGCACCGACACGGTCGCCGGACTGCGGCGCGGCGACGTCCTGGCGCGGGTGGGGGCCGACGTGGATGCGGTCGGCGACCTGGTGGTGCGCTCACTGCTGCCGATCGCGGTGGCGGCCGTGCTGGGGCTGTCCACCAGCCTGGGGGTGGCCCTCGTGTTTCCCCCGGCCGGCGCGATCCTGGCGGTCTGCCTGCTGCTCTCGGGCGTGGCCGGCCCGCTGGTGACGATCCGCTCGGCCCGTGCCGCCGAGCTGGCCCGTCAGGAGCAGGCCACCGACCTGTCGGCCGCCGTCATGAACCTGCTCGACGGCGCCGACGAGCTGCGCGTGTCCGGCCGCATGCCGCGCGCCATGAGCGACCTGGCGGGCTTGGAGGCGCACCTGGCCGCCACCCGCGACCGGGCGGCCCGGCCCGCCGCACTGGCCGCCGTCATCGACACCACCGCCATGGGACTGGCCGTACTCGGCAACATACTCGTGGGTGCCCCGGCCGTGGCGGATGGGCGCCTGGCGCCGGTGTGGCTGGCGGTGATCGTGTTGGTGCCGCTGAGCGCCTTCGAGGCCTCCGCCGCCCTGGGGCCGGCCTCCGTCCAGCTGGTCACGTCGGCCGGCGCGGCCGTGCGCATCGTGGACCTGCTCGACGACGCCGCCGCCTCCGCCGCCCGCGTGCCCACGCCGCGTCCGCTGCCGGCCGCGAGCGCCTCCGGGCCGCGGTTGCGCGCCCGGGGGCTGGCGGTGGGCTGGCCGGGCGGACCGGTCCTGGTCGACGGCGTGGACCTGGACCTGGCGCCGGGGCGGCGCCTGGCCGTGGTGGGTCCCTCCGGCATCGGCAAGACCACGCTGCTGCTGACCCTGGCCGGACTGTTGGAGCCGCGCGCCGGTGAACTCACCCTGGATGGGGCGCCGCCATGGGGGGCCGAACGGGCGGAGACTGCCGCGCGGGTGAGCCTGACCGCGGAGGACGCCCACGTCTTCGACACCACCGTGCTGGAGAACCTGCGCGTGGCCGACGGCGCGCTCACCCGCGAGCGGGCCGCCGCCCTGCTGGCACGTGCCGGCCTGGGCGACTGGCTGGCCCGACTGCCCGACGGACTGGACACGCGCCTGGGGGCGGGTGCGACGGCCGTGTCCGGCGGGGAGCGGCGCCGCCTGCTGCTGGCCCGCGCCCTGGCCGCGCCCGCACCGCTGATGCTGCTGGACGAGCCCGGCGAGCACTTGGACGCCGCTACCGCCGATCGCCTGGTCGGGGACCTGTTGCACGCCGGCACCGCGCCCGCGCCCGCCGCCGGTCCGGAAGCCTCGAACGCTGACGCGACCGGCCCTGCCGCCGAGGCCCGCGGCGTACTGCTGGTGACTCACCGCCTGTCGGCCCTGGCCGACGCCGACGAAGTACTCATCCTGGGCCGCCCGCACGCCGCCGCGCGCCCAGACGAAACGGGCAGCTTCGACGGCACCGACGATTCCCCGGCAGGCACCACCGCCGTCGTGACCCGGCGCGGCACCCACGCGCACCTGACCGCCGTCGACCCCGATTACCGCTGGTCCCTTCAGCAGGAGCAGGAGACTCATGTCTAACACGCCGTCCTACCCCGGCAGCCCCGGCCACAGCGCCGTCTCCGCGCCGACGGGAAGCACCGTCGGGCTGTTCCGCGCCGCCCTGCGGCTGACGAGCTCGCTGAAGGTCCCGGAGGCACTGAACCGGTTGGTCGACTCCGCCTGCGCCCTGACCGGGGCGGCCTGGGGGACGATCGCCGCCCCCGGGGCCGCCGACCCCGCCACCGCCGCCGCGCTGACCACCGGCACCGCCACCGTCTCCACCGACGAGCTGGCCACCATGGTCGCCGGCGCGCCGGAGGCCGGACCGGAGGACTGCGGCGTCGTCGTCCGCAACACGCCCGCCGGCGATGGGCAGCGCTGCGGCTCGATCCTGTCCGCCCCGCTGCGGGTGCACGGGCAGGTCTACGGCCGGCTGTTCCTGTGCGACAAGCAGGGCGGGTTCACCGACGCAGACGTCACCGCCGTGCTCACGCTCGCGGAGGCCGCCGCCGTCGCGCTGGAGAATGCCCGCCTGTACCGGGAGGCCCGCGACCGTGAGCAGTGGATGGCGGTGTCCCAGGAGTTGACCACCATGCTGCTGTCCGGGGCCGACGAGGGCGACGCGCTGACCCTGATCGCCCGCCGCGTGCGCGAGGTCGCCCACGCGGACACCTCCGCCCTGGTGCTGCCCAGCGTGGGCGACACCTGGATCTGCGAGATTGCGGACGGGGAGCACGCCGACGAGCTGATCGGCACGTTCTTCCCGCCCGAGGGCCGCGCCCTGAAGACGCTGGCGCGCCGCACCGGGCTGATTGAGGACTCGCTGGCCGACGCCTGGGGTGCCTCCGACCTGCTGGTTGAGGAGCTGTCCCAGTTCGGCCCGGCCCTGTACGCCCCCATGATTCACCGCGGCCGTGGCGTCGGCGTGATGCTGCTGCTGCGTGAACAGGGGGCGGAGCGCTTCACCCAGCAGGATCTGGAGATCGCGGAGCTGGTGGCCGGGCAGGCGACCATGGCCTTCGAGCTGGCCGACGCCCAGCACGCCGAGGAGATGGCCACGCTCCTGGATGAGCGGGCCCGCATCGGCCGCGACCTGCACGACCTGGCGATCCAGCAGCTGTTCGCCACCGGGATGCAGCTGTCCGCCGCCCGCGACCGGCTGCAGGCCGAGGGCACCGCCTCCGGCACCGACATGTCCGTGGCCTGCCAGGCGCTGGACGCCTCCCTGGCGGCGGTGGACGACTCGGTGCGGCAGATCCGCTCGATCGTGCGTTCGCTGCGCGACCGGGATGAGGACGTCAGCCTGGTGGAGCGGCTGCGGCGGGAGGCCTCTCTGGCCCGCACCTCGCTCGGCTTCGCGCCGTCCCTGATCCTCACCGTCGACGGCCACGGCCTGGCGCAGGCGGAACGGGACCGGGAGGACGAGCTGATCGGCGTCATCGACGCGGCGGTGGAGCCGGACCTGGCCGACGACATCGTGGCCGTGGTGCGGGAGGGCCTGTCGAATGTTGCCCGCCACGCCAAGGCCTCCTCGGTGACGGTGGACGTGAAGGTGGAGGGGCTGCTCACCTCCCAGCCGCCCGCCGGGCAGGACGGGGCGGCGTCCGGGGATGCCGAGCCCTTCCGGGGCGCGCCGGTGGTGGAGGTGGTGTGCCGGGACGACGGCGTGGGTGTGGACCCGCGGGTGACACGCCGCTCGGGGACCGCGAACATGGCCGAGCGGGCCCGCCGCCACGCCGGCAGCTTCGTGATCGGCCCGCGGGCCCGTTCCGACGGCGAGCGGCGGGGCACCTGCTTCACCTGGCGGGTGCCGCTCCATCGGGGTAGCCGAAGCGGGCTGCCTGATTTCATGCTCAGTGGCGTGACCGGGCAGCCTTCTGCGCCGCCCTCCTGATACGCCACCACTGCTGCATCTGGAACGGGTGGTCGTCAGGAAGACCTTCATACCTGTCAACTTGTTCCGGGTCCGCCACCAACAGCACGCCCAGATCGCCCATGCGCTCTCTGGTCGCAATCAGCATCTTGGCAGCGGCCACGGCTCCAGAACTAATCCATTCGCTTTCGATGCGATAGGCTCCAACCAGCAACTCGGACCTGCCCTGGCCGATATCCCGCGCCATTGCCACCATCTTCACCACGCCGAGGCTCCGCCTGACCCATGGGAACAGCAGAGCCAGTGGAGCAACCATATACACGACGGGGGTGAGCAGAATGAGTTTGATCGCATGCCCCCGCCGCAGCGCGGCCCCGGTCCAGGGACCGTACTCGCGCAAGAAGGGATCAACATCCCACGCCTCCAGGGAGAAGCCCTCCCGCCCCAGCACATCAACCGCCACCCGCACCGCCTCCCGAGCAGGCAGTGCCACAACAAACCGGCGAGCCGGATACGTGCTACCAATCGAACTCACAGCCCACTCCTCCCCACCCGTTGACCGCGCAGCCGTTCCGTATCACAGGCAGCAAGCCCACTAACTCCCGCTGCTTCTCACAGCGACCACATGCTGGCAACCTGACGCTCGGCCGTCGCATAGAGATCATCGGCATAACGTACGGCGGCGATGAGCTCCATCAGCATCAAGCTCAAATCCTGCCCCGACTGGGACGCTGAGCTATAAGTCGAGTCCGCCGCACTGGCAGCCTGGCCGCTCCACTCGGCCTGTGCCGCACCCATGCCTCCATCGAGCTGGCTCCAGGAGTACTCCCACTCCCCCTGCGCACGGGAAAGATCCTGGGCCAGCCAGTCCAGCACACCATCCTTCACCACCAGGTCGCTCATTACTCTTACTCCTTATCTTCCTTGGCTGTCACGAATCTCGTCCATCTGGTCAAGGGGTGTATCAGCTCTCCCCGAGCGCTGTTGCTCGCGCCACTGGGAGCGTAGGGATCGCATGTTGCGTTCCGCTTGTTCGCGCAGATGGCGGGCCTCCGGGGAGCGGTCGGCACCGGAGAGGACATCCATGACAGTCGTCCGGCCGGCATCAATCCGGTTCTGGATCCTGCGCCAGTCCTCGCCCAACTCGCCTGAGCGCGCCATCCTCGCACGCTCCTCCTCCTGCTGGTCGACCCGTTCCTGTTCGGCCTCCCGCTGGCGCTCAAAGTCTTTTCCTAATGAACGAAGCCTGCCGATGATCGCGTCCAGATCGACGTCCTGCCCGGCCCGACGCTGCGGCTCCGAGCCGAATTCATAACTCATACCCGCGCCCTCGTCCCGCGCACAGCAGCTTCGCCAATGTTGATTACGGTGTAGGAGACCTCGACAATCTTGGCCTTGGCCTGCACCGCCCCGGCGATCGCCTCATATATCAGATTGAGGACGAGGTTGATTGCTCGGACGAGCGCGAGGACTTTGTCAAGCTTTAGCGCTATCGCAGCGCCTGCCTTAATCCAGCCGGCCACCGGGACGGTAGCATCAAGAGCTAATTCACATAATAGTTCGCTGATGAACTTAAGCGCTTCACCTACCGCCCAAGCAGCGAGCTTCGCCACCGTGGCCACCTTGCCAACGATCCCGCTCACGTAGCCTGCCGCGTAGCTGAGCGCCGTCGTGGCTCCACTGAGGGCGGTGATGAAGGCGTTGCAGGCCTCGGAGCCATCCCCCGTCCACTCCGAGAGGGCGGGCAGCACTGCGGAGTCGTTCTCGCCGATAGCAACAAGCGCCTTGTCCACATAGGACCAGGCGGTCGAGGCGCCATCGACGACCCGCCAATCACCGGCGAACGGCTAATAGATGAGGTCATTGAGCAGCGACCAGCCGAAGAGCTGCTCAAACACCCAGTCCACAGAGCCGAGCAGGACGCCAGCGCTCCAGCGCATATTATCAATCTCAGAGGTAGGAGGCTCCGGCGGCACGAGGTAGGAACTCGCGTCCTGGGCCTCCTCAATCCCCCGGTTGGCCGACTTCGCCTGGGCGTAACGGTTCTCGGCTCGATAGAACTGGTCCTCGTCATACCTTCGCAAGGCTTCACCAGAACCGTAGACCTGCTCGATGACCGATGGTTTTCCCCACCGTAGTCGGGGCCTGCCGCCCGCGCCGCCGTGCCCAGCCCGGGAAGATATATTCTCGGGTCCGTGAAAGGAGGGACGGTGTGGCCGCGCTCCCGGAGGATGCGGGCGGCCTCTTCATAGACCTGCCGGTCGGTCTCGACGTAGGTGTCCAGAGTGGCGTCTAGCTTCTTGCCCGTCCATTCGTGGGCCTCGCCCAGCTGGCGCACGGTGAGCTTGCCCAACTCCACCACCGCGTCGTTGATCGGCTTGAGCGCTTTGAGGAGGTCTCCCAAGTCGGCAGAATCTATCCGCGCCCACTGCTCAATGAACTGCTCCATGGTGGACAGGTGCTCTGTGCCCTGCCTGGACAGCGTAGCTCCCGCGAGGGACAGATCCTCGTAGTCTACCTGCGTCAGCGTGACTCCCTTCAGTTACGCCTTGACCACAACTTCCGTAACTTAACCGCCACCAGAGCGTTAGAGAAAGAGTACATCCCGAAAAGAGACGTATATCCCAAGGCCACAGGCTTGCTGTGACAGCCACGCCTCAGGAGCGTCGCCAGCCGGAGGCGCGCTGGCCGGCCACCCAGGCGGCAACCTGGGTGCGCCGCTGCAGGCCCATCTTGGCCAGCAGGGAGGTGATGTGGTTCTTGACGGTCTTCTCAGCGACCCCGAGCCGCTCGCCGATCTCCCGGTTGGACAGGCCGTCGCCGATGAGTTCGAGCACCTTGCGTTCGGCATTGGTCAGGTCTGCGGTGGGATCGTCGTGATCCGCGCGACGGCGTGTGACGGTGCGCTCGTCCAGCAGCACCCGCCCGGAGGCGACCGCCCGCACCACGTCACTGATCTCGGCGCCGTGAACGGTCTTGAGCAGGTATGCCCTGGCGCCGGCGTCGAGGGACTCGGCCAGTGCCTCGTCGTCGTCGAAGGAGGTCAGCACGATCGGCAGTGCCTCGGGCACGGACTCGCGCAGTGCCTGCATGAGCTCGATACCGGTGCCGTCGGGCAACTGCAGGTCTACGAGTACCACGTCGGGGCGCATGAGCTCTGCCCGGCGGATGGCCTCCGCCTTGGAGCCGGCCTCGGCGACCACATCGAGCCCGTCGGCGCGCTCAATGATCTCGGCGATGCCGCGGCGGACGATCTCATGGTCGTCCACGATCATGACGCGGACCGTTTCGGGCGCGGGAGCACTCTGCATAGACCGGAGACTATCAGCAGCGGGGACCTACGTCACAGTTAGGTGCCGGCCGTTCGGGAACACCTCACTCACCAACCGTGGACGAACTCAACGGTCTCGGTGAGGCCTCCACGATCGTGATAGGACTCGGCCAGCTGTGCGGCCCGGGCGCGATACGCGTCGGCGGATTCCCCCGCTGTGAGCCGGCGTATAACGCGGGCCAGGCGCTGCGGCGTCAGGTCACGCGTGCTGAGGGCCTCCGGCCCCAGGCCGAGCGCGGCCACGCGGCGCGCGAAGTAGGGCTGATCGAGGGTGTAGGGGATGATGCCCTGCGGCACGCCCGCCGCTAGGGCCGCCTGGGTGGTGCCGGCTCCGCCGTGGTGGACCGCGGCGGCCATGCGGGGCAGCAGCCAGTCGAAGGGGGTGTCCCGTATGAGGTGTACGTGTGGACCGAAGTCGCGGTCCCATTCCTGGAAACCCGCGGCCGGGTGCAGGACTGCGCGTACCTTGGCGCGCCGCGCCGCCTCCGCCTGTATGGCGACCGCGCCGACGGGATCGCGCAAGGGGACCGAGCCGAAGCCGATGTACACCGGCGGCGCGCCGGCGTCCAGGAAGCGTTGCAGGCGGGCGGGAGGCTCCCACTGCGGCGACGCCGCCGCCAAATGTCCGGTACAGGCAACGGTTTCCGGCCAGTCGGGGGCCTGTGGGACCAGAAGTGATGAGCAGGCCAGAATGACGTGTTCCGACGTGGACGGCGCGCAGGTGGCGGAGGAGGCCGTGTTCAGGCGGTGCATCGCCCGGGCGATAGGGCGTCCCATGGAAACCGAGCCCCGGCGCACCAGGGTCGATGCCCACAGGTTGAGTGCGGAGCGGTCGGGCCGCACGGCACCGACCAGGCACTGCCCGTAGGCGGTGGGCAGGGTGGGCGCCAGCATGAGTTCGAAGGTCTTGCAGCCGCGCTGCGCCGCCAGGAGTCGGCTTGCGGCCAGCCCGAGCACGCCGGTCACGATCCGGTCCCCCGGCCGGACGACGTCAAGGAGGGTGCGTGCGATCGGTTCGGCGGATCGGGCCATCCACCGGCGTATGAGCAGCGCTCCGGCCGTCTGGCTGCCCGCCACCAGGCGTCCCAGCGGCGCCGGCCGTATTGGTCCGATGGTGTGGGCGCCCAGGCCACGGAAGGGTACATCCGCCTCGGTGGCGGTGTCCGCGTACTCCTCCAGTCCCACCACGAGCACGTCGTCGCCCCGCTCCTTCAGGGCGGCGGCGAGTGTCAGCTGAGGCCGCAGATCCCCCATGGATCCGATGGCGATATGCACGAATCTCATTGGTCGCACCCGCTCGGGGCGTTCACGGCGTTCTCCGCCGTGGCGCCGTCGATCATGCCGTGCAGAAGCACGACCGCATCATCCGCCCGTAGTTGTCCCGCGGCGACGGCGTAAACGCAGCCGATTAGGCTCATGTAGAAGTTTCCGGCGCACAGGACCACCCGGGAATGCTCGTCCGGTAGGCCTAGCAGCTCCGCCCAGCGGGAGGTGATGAGCGCCAGGACACGTCCCAGGCGCTCCTCATTGCCGGGGTCCGAGCCAATTGCGATGAGGGCGCGTAGATAGTCGCGCGATAGCTCCGTCCCCTCGGCGGTCAGGCCGGGGGTGGCGACGACGAAAGCGCGCAGCGCCGCGCGAGGATCCTGTTCAGCGGCGAGCGCGCTCAGCGCCGCCTCGGTCGCCACCTCCTCCATGCAGGTAACGAACAACTGATCCTTAGTCCCCACTGAGACGACGGTGCCCGCGGAGACTCGTGCGGCGGCGGCGATCTGCCGCACCGAGGTGTCGGCATACCCCTGTTTGAGGAACAGACGCCGCGCATGGCGGCGGACTGCGGCTTCAGTGGCGATACGTCGTTGCATCCCTCGGATCCTCCAACCCACTTCTGAACACGTTCACTTCTGAACACGTTCAGAATATGTGAATATCCCGCGCCTGGCAAGGGTCGGGGGTTCGGCCGAGTGACGCCGACCCCATCGACTCGCAACGGAAATCGCGCTCTACGAGTGGACGGCGAGGTCGGGACTTCAGGCGTGCGCCGACCGCGGCCGGGTCTGGCAGCGGGGGCAAAACACGTGACTGCGGCCCCCGATCGTCTCGGCGCGCAGGAGCGCGCCGCAGCGTCGGCACTCCTGTCCGGCCCGCCCGTAGACCGCCAGGGAGCGGGCGAAGAAGCCGGCGGCGCCGTCGGCGTCCACGTACAGGGCGTCGAAGCTGGTGCCGCCCGCGGCCAGGGCCCGCTCCATGACCTCCCCGGTGGCATCCAGCAGGCGGGCGGTCACCCGCGGTCCCAGCGCACTGCCGCGGCGCAGGCCGTGGACGCGGGCGGCCCACAGCCCCTCGTCGGCGTAGATGTTGCCGACGCCGGAGACGATGCCCTGGTCCAGGAGCAGGGTCTTGACCGCCCGGTTGGAGTGGCGCATTTTGGCAATGACGGCGGGACGGTCCAGGTGCGGGTCGAGCAGGTCGCGGGCGATGTGCGTGACGTCGGCCGGTATCAGTGGCGCGAGGCTGCCGGCGCCCCCGGGGGCGCCGTCGGCGGTGGGCACCATGTCGGTCACCCGCAGGCCGCCGAACATGCGCTGGTCCACCAGGTCCAGGACCGCGCCTCCGGGCGCGTCACCGGCGATGGGACTCAGGTGCAGGCGCACGCGCAGGTGCCGTGGGCGGGCGTCGGGGTCCTCCGCCGGGAGCGGGGCGCGCGTGGCGGTCAGGTCCACGCGGGGCGCGTCGGGGTCGCCCAGAAAGGCGTGGGCGTCGTCGCCGGACTCACGCGCGGCGAGCGCGCCGGGGGTGCCGTGCACCAGCAGCTGCCCACTCATGCCCAGGTGGGCAACCAGGGCGGCCCCGTCGTCGAGCGGCAGCCACAAGAACTTGCCGCGGCGCACCGCGGCGGTGAAGGTGCGGCCGGTCAGCCGCTGCACGAAGGCGTCCGCGCCGCCCTCCTGCCGACGCAGCGGCCGCGGATCGAAGATCTCCACACGCTCCACCATGCGGCCGGTCAGGTGGCGGGCCAGGCCGGCGCGGACGGTCTCGACCTCGGGCAGTTCCGGCAAGGTTTCAGGCCCTCGTCGCGGCGTCGGCGGAACCGGTCGCCGCGGAGTCCGCGGTGTCCCCGGCGGCCTCCGCTCCGGGGACACCGGCGGCGGCGCCGAGGTCGGCGCGCAGGGCGTCGTTGACCCCGGGCAGGCTCAGTCCGCCGTCGCCGCGCTCGGCCAGGATGGCGGCGTAGGCGGCCTCGGCCGCGGCGTGCTCGGCGATCTTCTTGGAGGAGCCGGAGCCCTCCCCGTACACGCGGCCGTCCACGTGGGCGCGCGCGGAGAACACGCGCTGGTGGTCGGGGCCCGTGCTCTCCACCTCGTAGCTGGGGTTGCCCAGGCCGTGCACGGCGGTCAGCTCCTGCAGGCTGGTCTTCCAGTCCAGGCCCGCCCCGCGCATGGAGGCGTCGTTGAGGAACCGGGACACCAGGCGCTCCACCACCACGCGCACCGGTTCCAGGCCCGTGGTCAGGTAGGTGGCGCCGATGAGGGCCTCAACGGTGTCAGACAGGATGGAGTCCTTGTCGCGGCCGCCGTACAGCGACTCGCCGCGACCGAGTTTGATGAATTCGCCCAGCCCCAAGTCGCGGGCGACGGCGGCCAGGGCCGGCTCGGAGACGGTGGCGGCACGCATCTTGGCCAGCTGCCCCTCGGGCAGATCCGGGTGGGTGCGGTACAGGTTCTCGGTGACGATGATGCCGAGCACCGAGTCCCCCAGGAACTCCAGGCGCTCATTGGTGGGCAGGCCGCCGTGCTCGTGCGCCCAGGAGCGGTGGGTCAGCGCCAGATCGAGCAGGTCGGCGTCGATGCGTTCGCCCCAGCGGAAGACGAGCGTGTCCACGTCCTCACGCGCCGCGGATACGGCACGCTTCTGCTTGTGCTTGCGCCGCGAGCTCATCAGCGCTGCGCCTCCTCGTCGTCGACGGCGGATCCGGCGGCCTCGGAGTCGGCCGCATCGGTGTCCGCGCCGTCGGGCAGCAGGCTCGCCAGAGCGGACCAGCGCGGGTCGAGCTGCTCGTGGTGGTGGTCGGCGGGCAGATCATCCAGGCGCTCGCCGCACTGCGGGCACAGCCCCGCGCAGTCCTCGCGGCACAGCGGCTGGAATGGCAGGGCGAGCACGAGGGCGTCGCGCAGGGCGGGCTCGAGGTCGAGGGTGGACTCGCCGAGGATGAACAGTTCGTCGGCCTCTTCATCGCCCTCGGCGGCCTGGGCGCGGGCGGCCTCGGGGGTGAAGTAGAGCTCGTCGAAGGAGATGGTGGTGTCATCCTCGAGGTCGCGCAGGCAGCGCACGCACTGGCCGGTCAGGTGGACGTCGGCGTGTCCGCGCACCAGGACGCCGTTGTCCAGACTGGTCAGCTCGGCGTCCAGCACCAGCGGGCTGCCCTCGCGGGCGCCGATCATTTCGGCGCCGAGGTCGGCGGGGGCGGGGGTCTCCAGATGGATGTTCTTGATCGACCCGACCTGCTGGGGCAGGTCGATGATGTCGACGACGAGTCCGGCCGTGGGAGCCATGGCATTCCTCCTGGATGGTCTGAAGTCGCAGAGCCGCGCACCCGAAGCGGCGCAGCGCAGGCGAATCTACTCGCGGGCGGGCACTTCAACCTAGCGGCGGCCCCGGCGACCGGCCCACCGGCCGCTATGAGAAGGGCCCACCACCCACTCATGGGGAGCGTACGGAGCTCAACCGTCGGCCCTACCGGCCGCCCTTGGACCAGTTGCGCGTGGCGGCCGGGTCCACGGACCAGCCGGCGAAGTGGCGGTTGGCCTCCTGCTGCTCCCGCTCCGCGGCCGCGGCATCGTTGGCAGCGGTCTCCAGACGGGCGGCCAGCGCGTCGCGGCCGGCCTGCACCTGCTCGGCGAGCTTGTCGATCTCGGCCTGCAGGGCGGCCAGGGAGCGGTCGGAGTAGTCGTCGGCCCCGTGGCGCAGCCGGGCGGCGCGCTCCTCGGCGGTGGAGATGATGGCGTCGGCGCGATCGTTGGCCATGCGCACGATGTTCTCCCCGGCGACGAGCCGCTCGGCCTCCTCCTGCGCATGGTTGAGGATGCGCTGAGACTCCTCCCGGCCCTGAGCGAGGACGGCGTCGGCGTCGGCGACGATCTCCTCGGCCCGGTGCACGGCGGTGGGGACCGCCTCGCGGGCGCGGTCGATCAGGTCGAGGGCCTCCTGACGGCCCACGATCGCGGAGGAGCTCATGGGCAGGGAACGGGCGGTGGAGACGAGTTCGTCCAGCTCATCGAGGATGCGTAGCAGGTCGTCTCCAGCGTCGGCGCGGGTGGTCACGGGTTCGTCCTTCGGTTCTGCGGGTAAGGGGTTGCGGTGCTGGGGTCGGCCGCCGGCGCGGTGGTCGCCGCGGGGGCCGGGGCGCTCGCCGTGCCGGGTGCCGGGGTGGCGAAGACGCGGGCGAGCGCGGCCGCGACGCTCGCGGGCACGAGCGCGGAGACGTCCCCGCCGTGGCGGGCGACGTCCTTGACCAGCGAGGAGGATACGTGTGCGTGCGTGGGGGCGGCGGCCAGGAAGAAGGTCTCGGGGGCGCCCAACTCCCGGTTGAGCAGCGCCATGGGGACCTCGGCGTCAAAGTCGGTGCCGTTGCGCAGGCCCTTGACGATGGCGTCGGCGCCCCGCTGAGCGCAGAAGTCGGCGAGCAGACCGGGGACGACGGCGACCTCCGCCCCCGGGATGTGCGCCAGTGCGGCGCGGGCCAGCGCGACCCGCTCGTCAATGGTGAACAGGCGGGAAGAGTCCTTGGCGGCGTTGTGGGCGACGCCGAGGATGACGCGGTCGAACAGGGTGGCGGCGCGGCGCACGACGTCGACGTGCCCGAGGGTAATCGGGTCGAAGGTTCCGGGGTATACGGCGAGCGTCACGCTGTGAGGCTAGCGGAACGACCCCGGCGGGTGGGGACGCGCGCCGCGGCCGGGACGCCGACACGAGCGCGCCGCCGACAGCCGGAGACCGCAGCCGAAGCGTCGGCAGCCGGGACGCCGCAGCGCTCGGCCGGCGACCGGGAACCGACATCAGGCGGGCTGCACGCCCAGCCAGGCCTCCACGACGACCGGCCGGGGTGCGGCGGCGGCCTCCGGGCGCACGTCCGGGCCGCAGGAGCGCGTGCCGATGCCGTGGTGCAGGGCGTCCAGGTGCAGCCACAGGCGGGTGTCCGGGCGCAGTTCCTCCACGTGCTCGGCGGCGGTGAGATTCTCCAGGCTCCATGGGCTCAGTGAGAAGGCCGCCGGGACCGCGGGCGGGATCACGACGCTCAGACGGCCGGCGTCGCCGTCGAGGTGCAGCCGGCGCAGGCCGGGGCGGGTACCGCCCTCCTGGGGCCGGACTGGCTGCTGCCACAGCGCGGGCACGTCGCCGGTGAAGACGCCGTGACGCATGGCCCCGGACAGGTCCGCGTAGGCGGGGGCGGGGCCGGTGCCGGCCCAGACCGCACGGGTCAGCCCCGTGGGCAGTCCCAGCCGTACGCCCAGCCGGGGCAGGACGGCGGGCAGGTCCCCGGTGGGGATGATTTCGGTGCGCAGCCGCAGCCCGCCGGCTTCGGCGGTCAGCGTGGTGGTGGTCTCCAGCGCCCAGGCCATCTCCGGCGCGCCGCAATGGGTGCGCACCACGACGGCATCACCCGTGACGGCGGTGGCCACATGGCGCTCGCTCATCAGGTGCAGGCGGGCCTCGCGCCAGCGGTCGGCCGCGGAGGGGCCGGGACGTCCGGCGCCCGCACCGAGGTTGGCGCGGCTCGGGGGCACGTGCCAGTAGTCGATGGGCCCGTGCCCCTCGTCGTTGTCGGTGGGGGCACGCCAGATCGTGGTCAGCGGGCCGACGACGCGGATCCCGCCCAGGTCGACGAGCCGGCCCCGCTCGTACAGCCGGGCGGGACCCAGTTGGATGCCGCCGCGCACGCGCACCGGCGCCCCGCCATGAGTGGCCGTTTCCCGGCCCGCGGCGCTCGCGGCCTCGGCGTGGCCGCCCGCAGGCGCATTCCCGAGTGCCGGCCCGGTCGGAGTGGGCATAACCCATGGGGCCGCAGCCGCCACCTCCCGGGTGGACATGACCCGGCGCCCGGAGGCGTCGGCGCAGGCGACCTGGGGCAGCAGCGGGGCGCCGTCGGCCGGGTTGATCTGGCGGGGGCCGGCGTCGGCCAGTCCGAGGATGAGCGGGTCCAGCACGGCGGTGAGCACGTGGACGGCGCGGCCGGCGGCGCGGGCGCGGGCGACGGCGTCGGCCAGTCCGGGCACGTCGAGCAGGCTCTCCTCCCCCGCGGCGAGCTCGGGCAGCGGGTACTCACCGGAGTCGGCGGCACCCAGGCGCGTGATCCCGGGCGAGGTAGCGGCGCCAGCGGCTGCGGCGGGGTCGGTCCCGGCGGTGGCCGTATCGCCGTCGGCGGTGGAGGCTTCCAGAGTCACCTGCCAGGCGAGCGTGAGTCCGGCGGTGGTGCGCGTGTGGAAGCGGTTGCGCACCCGCACCGTGCCGTCGCCCCGGCCGGGGCTCGCGGCGTCGCCGACCCAGGTGGCCAGGACCGGGGCGACCGCGTTGGCCCAGGCGGTGGTGCCGGCGCTGGGGGTGGTGTCGGCGGAGACGAGCCCGTCGCACACGAAGTTGCCGTCGTGAACGCTCTCGCCGAAGTCGCCGCCGTAGCGCAGGGCGCCGGCCGCCTCGGGGCGGGGGTCGACCAGGGCATGGTCGCGCCACTCCCAGACGAATCCGCCCAGGTGGCGGGGATTGGGCTCGACCTGCGCGGTGTAGTCCTCGATGCCGCCGGGGCCGGTGCCCATGGCGTGCAGGTACTCGCACATGATGAACGGCAGGGTGCGCACATGCGCGTTCTGGGCGGGGGTGAGCCGGGCGGCGGCGTGCCCGGCCACCGCCACCGGCGTGCTGACGGGAGCGGCGGCGGCAGCGCCGTCGACGGCGGTGGCTTCCGCGCCGCGCCCGACGACGGCCTCGACCTCCTCCAGGGTCGGGTACATGCGTGAGTGGACGTCGGTGTAGGCGCCGGCGAAGTCGGCCTCATAGTGGATCAGGCGGCCGGGGTCGCGGTGCTTGATCCACTGGCTCATGGCGGCCAGGTTGCGGCCGGTGCCGGACTCGTTGCCCAGGGACCAGAAGAGGATCGCCGGGTGGTTCTTGTCGCGCTCGACCATGCGGCGGGCACGATCCACCAGGGCGTCGCGCCAGGCGGGGTCCTCGGTGGGGTTGCCCCGCCAGCCGTGGGCCTCGAAGCCGTGGGTCTCCAGGTCGCACTCGTCCATGACCCACAGGCCGATCTCGTCGGCCAGGTCCAACAGGCGCGGGTGGGGTGGGTAGTGGGAGGTGCGGATGGCATTGACGTTGTGGGCCTTCATGGCGGCCAGGTCGGCGCGGGCCCAGTCCGCGTCGAATACGCGGCCGCGGTGGGCGTTGACCTCGTGACGGTTGACGCCGGCGATGATCAGGCGGGTGCCGTTGACGCGCACCTGACCGTCGACGACCTCCAGGCGGCGGAAGCCGGTGCGCAGGCGCACGGTCTCCTCCCTGGCGGTGACCACGAGTTCGTACAAGCGCGGCACCTCGGCACTCCAGGGCTCGACCGCGGGCACAGCCAGGCGGGCCGTGCCGGGGCCGGCCAGCTCGGCGCTCAGGCCCAGTTCGGGCAGTTCGACCCGCACCGGGAAGGCGGCGGCCGGTGCGTCCAGGTCGACCTCGAGGGCGCCCGCGCCGGTGGCGGGGTCGTAGTCGGTGCGGACGAACACGTCGCCGATCCGGCCGGCGGGCCGCTGCAGCAGGGTGATGTCACGGAAGATACCGGGCAGCCACCACTGGTCCTGGTCCTCCACGTAGGTGCCGGGCGACCACTGGGACACGCGCACGGCCACGGTGTTCTCCCCCATTCGCAGCAGGCCAGTCACGTCCAACTCGGAGGGCAGGCGCGAGCCCTGGGTGGTGCCGATCCAGGTGCCGTTGACCCACACGGAGGCGAAGGACTCCACCCCGTCCAGGCGCAGCACCTGGCGGGCGCCGGCCTGGTCCAGCGGCCAGTCGGTCGGGAGGGTGAAGGTGCGCACGTGGTCCGCGGTGGGGTTCTCGTCGGGCACGTACGGCGGGTCTACGGGGATCGGGTACTGGACGTTGGTGTACCAGGGCAGGCCGCGCCGGCCGTCGCCGGTGAGCACCCAGTGGGCGGGCAGGTCGATCTCGCCCCAGGGGCCGAGGGAGGCGTCGGCGGTGTCGAAGACCGGGGCAATGGGTTCGCCGCACTCATCCAACCCTTCGGGGTGCGCCTGCGGATACAGGCGGAAGGCCCAGGTGCCGTTCAGGCTCAGGCTGGGGGCGCTGGTGTTTTCGGGGGCGACCCAGGCGCGCGGTGGCAGGTGGCGCCCACGGCCGGGTCCGGGCGCGGTGGGGAGCAGCCACTCGTAGGAGGGTTCGCGCGTACTGCTTGACTGCCGACTCTGCGCGGGGTTGGGGCCGGGCAGTGGGCCGCGAGGCGCTCCATCCGGCCGTGAGTCCGACACAGCATCTGATTGCGCTCCTGACGCCCCGGCAGTGGTCGCTGACGTATTCGGCATGTGTGTGTCCCTCCCGACCTCGGCTGGCGGCCGCGGTGCCGCGCCGCCGGTCACTCGTTGCTCCCTGGCGTAGCGCCAAGCCTACTGGCAGCGTCATGCAGTGGCGTAGCTGCCCGCCGCCCCTCATCGAGGCGGGCACCAGTAACGCTTCGAGGTCGGTCGTCACCATTCAGACAGGGCCGATTCGACGCATGTCCGGAATCGGCACAAACGCCGGAGTCGGCGCTCCGGCCCGACAGCACAACCGCGTGATTCCAACGACTGTCGGGACTTGTCTTGGCACGGCAGGTCTGTTGGTGCTGATTCTGGATGCGGAGTCCCGCAACCTCAACCACATCAGATCGACGGAGTACCGATGGCCGCCAAGCCGGCTTCTACGCACTAACGCACGGACTGGAATCAGAAGAGTACCTGCCACTGCTGGAGGCAACATGCCACGACGTCCTTCAGGCCACCTACCGGCCGCCAACGAGGTCCAGTGCGGCCGGGGCACCCACCACTCACCTGAGGCCGCCCAGCAGTCCAGTTCCTCGGCCCAGGAGTGGAAGACCGTGTTCGCCAGCCAAATTTCAGCGGAGAAGTGTCCATCGGTGACCACTTTGACCTTCACCCGCGTATTGTCCGAATCGACGTTGGCGTAGTTGCAAGGGTTTGAGGAAGTTTCTTCTAGGTACTAACCACTCCTTTCCGCCAAAGTGGTCACCGATGGACATTCCTCGCCCCTGTAGGCTCGTCCCATGACCAGGATCGTGGCCGGGAGCGCCGGCGGGCGCCGGATCGACGTGCCCGCGGCCGGCACCCGCCCCACCTCCGAGCGGGTGCGCGAAGCCCTGTTCGGCCGGCTCGAGCACTACGGCGTCATCGCCGACGCGCGCGTGCTGGACCTGTGCGCGGGCTCGGGCGCACTCGGTCTGGAGGCGGCCAGCCGCGGCGCCACCGACGTGACCCTGGTGGACGCCTCCCGCCGCGCCACCCGCGTGTGCGATGCCAACATTCGCGCCCTCGGTCTGCGCGGGGTGCGCAGCGCCACCGCGAAGGTGGAAGCCTTCCTGGCCGGGCCGGCGGGTGCGCCCGTGGACCTGGTCATGCTCGATCCGCCCTACGACGTCGACGAGACCACCCTGGCGGCCATGCTGGCCCCGCTCCCCCGCCGCCAAGACCCGTGGCTGGCGCCGGGCGCGGTGGTCGTGGTCGAGCGCTCCTCGCGCTCCCCCGAGCCGTCCTGGCCCGCGGGCCTGCGCCGGTTCTCCATGCGCAAGTACGGGGAGACCACGCTCTGGTTCGCCGAGCCCGACGACGGCGCGCCCTCCAACGACGGCGCTGCGGCCGACGCAGAACCCGCCGCGCACTGAATCGGCCCTCCCGAGCCGTGGGCCTGGCGGATCCGGCCCGCCCGACCCGCATCGGTGCGCGCCCGACGCGTCATGACCGCTCCAGGTAGGCGCCGGCCTCCTCATCCAGACGGTCGGCGATGGCGGCGGCCAGGTCCCGGTGCTCGGCCAGGGTCGGGTCGGCGGCAATGACCGTCTCCGCCTGCTTCCGCGCCCGGGCGATGAGCGCGCCGTCACGGCTCACGCGCAGCAGATCCAGGTCGCTGCGCCGACCCGACTGGGCGGCGCCGAGCACATTGCCCTCGCTGCGCAGTTCCAGGTCGGCCTCCGCCAGTTTAAAGCCGTCGCTGATATCCCCGAAGGCCTTGAGCCGGTGGTAGGCGGGCGACCCGACCTCCACGCCGGTCACCGCCACGCACACCGACTCCCGCTCACCGCGCCCGACGCGTCCGCGCAGCTGATGCAGCTGGGACAGGCCGAAGCGGTCGGCGTCCAGGATCACCATCATGGAAGCGGACGGCACGTCCACGCCCACCTCCACCACGGTGGTGCACACCAGCACGGGGGTGCGCCCGGAGATGAAGTCCACCATGGCGGCGTCCTTCTCCGCGGCGCTCATCCGGCCGGTCAGGGTGCCGACCCCCACGCCCGCGAGCGCCGGCTCGGCGGCCAGCTGCTGCGCCCAGTCGACGACGGCGGCCGGCGGCCGGGTCGGGGCCGCCTCCTGGGGCAGTTCCCCGCCCTCGTCGAGGAGCGCGCCCGGCAGCTCCGGCTCCTCCTGATCGGCTCCGGCGGCGTCATCGGCGTCAATGCGCGGGCATACCACGTACACGCGTCCGCCGGCGGCCACCTCCTCGGCGGCGCGCTTCCAGATGCGCTCCACCCAGGGCTCGCGCGCCCAGGGCACCAGGCTGGTGGCGACCGGGCGGCGACCGCCGGGCAGCTCGTCGAGCACGGCCGTGTCCAGGTCCCCGAAGATGGTCATGGCGATGGTGCGCGGGATGGGGGTGGCGGTCATGACCAGCAGGTGTGGGGTGCGCTGGGCGCCGGTGGCCGGGTCGGTGACGCCACCGCGCTCGCGCAGGGCGTCGCGCTGGGCGACGCCGAAGCGGTGTTGCTCGTCCACCACGACCAGCCCGAGGAAGGGGATCTGCACGGTCTGGGACAGCAGGGCGTGGGTGCCCACCACGATGGTCGGCTCCCCGGCGGCCAGGTCGGCCAGCAGTTGGCGGCGCTGCGCGGGCGGGGTGGAGCCAGTCAGCAGCCGCACGCGGGTGGCGCGCTGGGCGCCGTCGAGCATGCCCGCGTGCGCGAGCGGACCCAGCAGGGCCTCTAGTGAGGCGCGGTGCTGGGCCGCCAGGATCTCGGTGGGCGCGAGCAGGGCGGCCTGTCCACCGGCATCGACCACCTGCAGCATGGCGCGCAGGGCGACCAGGGTCTTGCCGGAACCGACGTCGCCTTGGAGCAGCAGCTGCATGGGGACGGTGGAGTTCAGCGCGTCGGCGATCTGGCCGCCCACGCGCACCTGCCCGGCGGTGAGGGGGTACGGCAGGGCGGCGTCCAGGTCCGCCAGGAGGGACTCCTTGCCGGGGATGGGCCAGGCGACGGCGGTGTGCTCGGCGGCGTGCTGGACACGCCGCTGCACCAGGGCGGCCTGCAGCACGAAGGCCTCCTCGTGACGCAGGCGACGGCGGGCCTCACGCCACTGGGTGGCGTCCTCGGGGGTGTGTACCCACCGGTAGGCGGTGTAGGCATCCACCAGGCGCTCGGTGGTGCGCACCGGCTCTGGCAGCGGCTCGGGGACGTCCGCGGGGCCGATCTGGTCCAGGATGGTGCGCACGGCTCGCCCCACCAGCCAGGAGGGCAGGGACTCGGTGCCCGGGTAGATGGGCATGGGGCGGGCCAGGAGCGCCTCGCGCTCGGCGTCGTCGAGTTCGTCGAGCACCTGGAAGCGGGTGCTGGCCAGCTGCAGGCGGCCGTGGCGCAGCCCGACCTTGCCGTACAGCAGCACGGTGGTGCCGGGGGCGAGCTGTTCGGCGTGGTGGTGCATCTGGCCGGGATTGCCGAACATCACCAGGCCCATGGTGGTCGCCCCGTCGGTGACGGTCGCCTCCATCAGGGCCGGTGGCCGGCCGGAGCGGGTACGGCGGGCGGCGGCGCGCACCACCTGCGCCTGGATGGTGGCCTGCTCACCATCCTTGAGGGTGCGCAGGTCGGTCAGGTCCCCCCAGGTGTCGTAGCGACGCGGGAACAGGCGCAGCAGCCCGCGCGGGGTGGTGATGCCCTGCTTGGCGAGCTGGGTGGCGGTCGTCTTGCCGATCAGCCGGTCCAGGGGCCGGTCGAGTAGGGGCACGGCTCCGCGCGGGCGGCGGGCGCTACTGGGGGTGGTCATGGGGGCTCACCCGATGGCGAGCAGGACGTCGGGGGTCGGCTGGGCGCCCGCGTGAATGACGACCTCGATGGCGTCGGGGCTATCGAGTTGCTGCTCGGCGTAGCGGGCGACGGTGGCGGCCGCGACGGCGCCGACGTCGGGCAGGGCGTCGCGGCCGAGGATGACGGTGACGAGTTCGTCGTCGGGGCGCAGCGCGGCGGTCAGGGCGGCGGCGACGGCGTCGGTTTCGGCGTCCGGGCCGGTCAGGGCGGTGGTGCGCACGGCCGCGGCGACACTGCCCGCCCGGGTGGCCAGCTCGCCGAGTTCGGCGTGCTCGCCCTGCCCGGCCACGGCGACGGCGGCCGCCAGGACGCCGGCCTCGTCATCGGTGTCGCATACGAGCAGGCGTACCCCCTCGGGGATGGTGCGCGCGGCCTCGCCGGTCCCGGCGCCGCGCACGGAGGAGACGGCGGAACGGGCGGCGAGGAAGCGGGCCGCCGCGTGGGCGCTGGCGGCGGCCTGCGGGTCACAGGGCAGGACGACGGCCTGGGCGGCGCCGAGGTCGCCGGCGGCGCGGACGATGCCGTCGCGTTCGGGGTCCAGCACCACGACGGCGCCGGTGCGGGCGAACTGCTCGATCAGGCCGGGAGCGCGGGTGCAGGCGATGACGCCGACGCGGCGGGGGGCGGAGTTCGCGGCGGCGTGCGAACCGTTGCCGGCGGCCGCAGGGGCGGCCTGCGAGTCGTGCTGGGCGCGGCGGGCGGCGAGGCGCTCAAAGGAGACGACGCGGCCGTCGGCGGGGGCGGAGGTGGGCAGCGGCGGCTCGTCGGCCTCCCATGCGGGAGCGAGCGCGAGCGCCGTCGGGTGCAGATGGTGGATGCATACCTGGCGGGCGCGGCCGCTGCGGGGCAGGGCGGCGCGCGGGGTGTCGGTGTGGACGTGGACCTGGAACATGCCCACGCCGAGCGCGTCGGGGGTGCCGACCACACCCACGGAGTCGCCGATCGCCTCCAGATCGCGGCGCAGGGCGGCGGCCTGGGCGGCGGTGGCCTCCAGCAGGTACATGACCTCGAACTCACCGGTGGAGAAGGGGCCGGCGTTCTCGCGCGCGCCGGCGCCGTGGGTGGCGGCGGCGACCAGATCGTCGAGCATCTGCCGCGCGACGTCCGTGCAGGGCAGGGTGGACGGCATCGACGTGGCGGTCGCGCTCGGGGAGGCGGGCAGTGCCCCCGGGGCGGCGTCTGCATGACCAGCGTCGATGGTGTCGGACAGGCTGGTGTACATGAGCATGAGGGCGGCCCCGCCGGCGTCGACGGCGCCATGGCCCAGCCCCGCGGTCTCCACCACGGACTCCTGGGCGCCGAAGGCGGCGGAGGCGGCGACGGTGGAGACACTCGGCGGTGCGGAGGCGGTGGATTCCTCGAAGGCGGTGCGCGCGCCGGTGGCGGCGTCCTGGGCGACGGTGAGCAGGGTGCCCGCAACCGGCCGGGAGACGGCAGCCCAGGTGGTGGTGGCGATCCGCTCATAGGCGTGGACCAGTTCGACCGGCCGCAGCGCCGTGGGGTCGGGAGCCTCGGCGCACACGTCCGCCAGGGCGGCCAACACCTGGGAGATGAGCAGTCCGGAGTTGCCGCGGGCGCCGCGGACGGCCCCGTCGGCGGCGGCACGGGCGGTCTGGGCGAGGTCCGCGCCGGGAGGGAGGAGAGCCAGGGCGTCGCAGGCGGAGCGGACGGTAAGCAGGACGTTGGTGCCGGTGTCGGCGTCGGGGACCGGGAAGACGTTGAGGAAGTTGACCAGCTCGCGGGTGGACTCGGAGACCGCCCGGGCCGCATTCAGCCAGGCGTGCAGCAGCGGGGCGGTGATGACGGGGACGCCGGGGGCGTCTGTGCGATCTGCCACGCCGCTCCCTTCCTGTGCTCGTTGCCTGTGCTCACGCGATGCCGAATCGCGTCGGCGGGCCGCCCGCCGGGGCTGGCGCACCGGCGACTGCGAACTTAACCTCAGACTAGTGGTTTACGGGGTTTTGTGCTGCCGCGGACGGTGCGGCGTGTGCGCGAGCCCATACCCGCTCCACTTGGGGTGGCGGGCCGTTTCCGATAAGGTGCTGGGGTTGCCCGCGACCCGTGTCGCCGGGCGGTAGACCCGGCGCCGGGCAAAAGGCCCGCGCGCTTACACCAAGAAGATTCAGGAGTGGAACCGTGGCTGCTGTGTGCGACGTCTGCGGCAAGGGCCCCGTCTTCGGCAAGAGCGTCTCGCACTCCCATGTGCGGACCAGCCGCCGGTGGAACCCGAACATTCAGCGTGTACGTGCTCTCGTGAACGGCACCCCCAAGCGCCTCAACGTGTGCACGTCCTGCCTCAAGGCCGGCAAGGTGACGCGCAACATCTGAGCGCGTTCGTTTGCCGTCGGCGTGACCCACGACCCTTAGTTGAGGGCGCTGGCGGTTGAGGGCCGCCCCCTAGGGGGCGGCCCTCAGACTATCTATCCGCAGCATGCAGCGCAGCAAGTCACCACTGCGGACGAAGCTCAGGGTGAATATGTCGCCGCATTGCGGCCTCCCGACTCGACAACAGCCTCCTGCTCGCAGACGCCTCCGGAACGACGTTTTCAGCGCCGTGGAATAGCCCCGGAGTCAAGTGGAGCTCTGTCGACACACCGGCCGCACACAGACGCGCCGCCAGGACCAGATTCTCATCGCGGAACAGGTCAAGTTCGCCTACATCCATGTAAACCGGAGGCAGTCCCCGAAGCTCTTCGACAGAAGCGGTGCCCGGAGCAGAGTAGATCGTCGGCGGCTGCCCCGCCAAGTACCAGCGCCAGCCCTCGATGTTGTTGTCTCGGTTCCAGGTGCCGCACCCAGAGCGAACAAGCTGGTACGCCGACGGAGTATCCGACCATGGATCGACCATCGGGTATATTGCCTGAACGAAGCACAAAGCCGGACCTCCTTCATCACGAGCACGCAGCGCGGCACCGAGGGCGATTCCTCCGCCGGCACTGCCGCCATACAAAGCGATCCTTGATCGGTCTGCGCCCAAGTCCTCGCAACTCGCCGCCCAACGCAGCGCGACCATAACGTCATCCAGCCCCGCGGGGAACGGATGCTCGGGCGCAAGCCGGTAGTCGACCGAGACACAGACCGCGTCCTGGATGGCCGCGATTCTCGCGAAGACGTGGTGCTCGGAGTCCAGGGTGCCCGCCCACATTCCACCACCGTGTATACACAGCACACACGGACGCATATGCTCTCCGGTTCGCGGCGTATACACGCGCACACGCACCTGCCGATCCGTACCTTCCACAGGAACGAATACCTCATGCCAATTGACATACCTGGCCACCCAGTCTGGCTCCGGAACGGGCGACCGCTCCTGAATCGCACGCCTGGATGCCGCGTCGAGGTCGAGGTAGTTATCAGGCATGCCCTCTTCAAAGGCCGTCAGCGCATCGGCATAGTCAGGATTGAGCCGTTCATCAAACCAGGCTTCGGCAGTGACGGAACGACGCCAGGTGCTCACGCGCTCCTCCTGCTGCGCTCGACAATGAAGCGGACGACTTCGGCGATGGCGAACTCACGATCCGTCACGTTCGCCCATCCGTGGTCGGCGGTCGGTCTGATCGTCAATTGAGCCTGCCGCCCGTATACCGACTCGTACCGGCGGACATACTCCACGGGAATGAAATCTCGCCCGCCATGAAGTATCCGCACTGGCCCGGCGTAGCCCCGGGCGGCACCGAAGGGGTCGATGCGGTTGGCGGAATCTATGATTGCAGACCCCAACCGGCATCCGTAGAAGTCGAGGTAACCCTGCTCATCGATGACGCTGAGCGGCTTGCCCTGGAGGTACCCGGAACGGATCTCGTCGGCGAATGAGCAGGCTGTCGACAGCAGGCTTATGCTCGCTATCGCGGAAGGGTTCCGCGCCGCGACAATAGTCGTCACAACGGCGCCCAGGCTTACCCCAACGAGGTGGACGTCATCGGCATCTACATCCTCGCGGTTACGCACACCTGCGAGGACGCGCTCGACATCATCGACGTCGCGCTCGACAGTGTCGTCGAAGAACGAGCCATCGGACTCACCCTGACCAGTCCGGTCGACGGCGAACGCAGCAACTCCAGAAGAGGCTAAGGCGCGCCCCAGCGAGACGAAAATCCCCGACTCAAGCCGATTCGAGCCGAATCCGTGCGACAACAGGACCGCCGGAATCCCTTTTGCATCGAGCGCTACGCAGTCCGGGCGGTAGAGGGTCCCTCGCAAGACTCCCCGCGCCCCCGTAAACTCCACGGACTCCAACACCACGTCTCGAGCCACTTCTTGTTCGCTTCCAGCAGCGAACGAAACGTTGTCATGCATGAGCCACCTCGGAGACCTCATCCCGTTCGACGTCGAAGGCCGTCGAACTCGTCCGGTGGAAACCCAGGTACCCGATAACGAGACCCGTAGCGGCAACAGCCCCGAGCACACCGTACAGGCCGCGGGGGTTGACCCCGAGGAGAGAGGGCGTGAAAACGGCCAACAATGCCGCGGCAACACGGGAGACGGCGTAGACCGTGCCCTGAGCCGTAGATCGCAGGAGCACCGGGAAGGACTCCTGTGTCCACACCTTCATCATCGTCTCATAGCAGAATGCGCCCGCGATCGTAACAACAACGAGCGCGAGGATGACGGTGAACGGAGTGAAGCCGAACACGGCGGGAATGAGGTAGGAGAGCACCACACCAATGGCACCGACGACGTAGTAGGGCATTCTTCTGGGTGTGTCCGCGACCTTCATGAACCACAGACCTCCGATGAGAGCAGCCGGTAGCGCCAGCATTGAGATCGCCGAGTACGAACTCACGGTCATCCCGGCCACGTTTACGGCCGTGTAGGTGCCGAACTGGCCGGAAACGAGCACCGCCACGGTGGTGAGCGTGTAGTACGCCAGAAGCGTCCACAGGGGCCTGGCATAGGCACCGGTGAGCAGATCACCGATATTACGACGAGTCGCGCGTACTGTCGCCGTCCCCTGCTCCACTTCAGCGCGAGCCTCCTGCCAGGACCGTGACTCCGGAACTGTCAACCGCAGCAGGAACCCTACTACGCCCGAGGCACATGCGACCATGAAGATCAGACGCCCTCCGGCGACCCCCATTCCGCCGAAGCCGATTCCGCACAGCATGGCCGTGGTGATGCCCGCAGTGCCCATGAGGTTGGAGAAGATGACGAGCTTGGCACGGTTCGAGTCGTCGGCGGACTCCGAAATCGTGGCAAGCGAGACTGGAATATCCGCCCCGGTTCCGACGCCGAAGAGAACGAAGGCTACGAGCAGCACGGGGAAACTAGTGAAGGCCGCCGAGAGCCCGGTCCCGATGACGATGAGCACCATCGTCACGAGGAAGACGCGGCGCCGGCCGTATCGGTCACCCAGGCGCCCGCCGCTTAGGGCGCCCACAGCCAGAGAAATCGTCGACAGAGAGGTGAGCACACCCACGTGCTCGGGACTGAGGGCGCCCGACGTCTGATAGAGGACGAGCGCCGTACCGAAACCAACGATGGCAACCTGGTCAACAAAGGTTGCCATACCGGCAGCGAAGGCGACCCACCACGGACTGCTGGCATGACCACGCCAAGTACTCATGAATTCTCGCTTCCTTGCGATAGAGGCCCGCGGGCCAGAAGTAGCTAACTGCTGTTAGCAGCCTCTACGTTAGACTGGCGAACGAGGCATGTCAACACCTGTTGGCACGAAGATCAGGCGCAGGATCGGGGCATAACGTGGCGAAACCGGCAGCATCAGCGGAGACCGCTGGATCCCCCCGTGCATCAACACACCCGAAGTCGAACGACGCATCGCGCCAAACAGAGCCGAAAGCGACACACCCGGCGCGTGTCACCCAGGCGCAGGTTGCCGCCCGTGCCGGGGTCTCGCGAACCGTTGCGTCGTTCGTCCTCAACGGACGCACAGATCAGCGCGTTGCCGCACGGACTGCGCAACGCGTGAAACAGGCCGCTGAGGAACTCGGCTATCGTCCCAACAAGATTGCCGACATCCTGCGCACAGGCGAGTCCGGCACCATCGCGCTCGTCTCCGACCTGGTCACAACAACGGCCGCCGCACACGCGATGGTGCGCGGCGTGCTTGAGGGAGCCCGATCACACGGAATGCTGCTATTCACCGCGGAGACTCTGGGTGAGCCCGAGCTCGAGGAGCAGCTCATTACCAACCTCCTAGACCGTCGTGCCGATGGCATCGTCTATGCCACGATGTTCAGTCGTGAGGTGTCACTTCCTCCTTCTCTCACCGGTGAGCGCGTTGTGTTACTCAACTGCAAGGATCCATCCAGGACAACCACGAGCATCCTTCCCGACGACCACGCCGCGGGAGCCGACGCGGGAAGACTGATCCTCAAGGCGGGCAGCGAAGGGCACGTAGTCTTCCTCGGACGTCTCCCCGGCAACGCCTCGGCGACCGCAAACTGGCCGAACACCCGTCCGCTCGCACTTCAACGTCGCCTATCCGGACTGCAAGGGGTGCTCGCCGCAAAGGGAAGTCTCCATGCGCCCGAGCTCGACGCACCGCTCTGGGATGCTCCCACCGGCCGGACCACAATGGCGCGCCTGCTACGTCAGGATGGTCCGCCCACCGCCGTAGTGTGCGCTAACGATGCGCTCGCGCTAGGCGTTTATCAGGCCCTGGCGGCACTCGGCCTGCGAGTTCCCGAGGATGTCGCGATCGTCTCCTTCGACGGTACGCAGATGGGCCAGTGGTTCATTCCGCCTCTCACCTCTTTCGCCCTTCCGCACGAGCAGATGGGACGCACGGCTATTGACACCCTGCTGGGCGAGGATTCGCTGGAAGCCGGCGAACTGCTGGTCCCGATGCCGCTGATTGCAGGCGGCTCGATCCAGGTCCGGGAGCCAATCACTCTTTGAAGTGGTCCCAGCCGAGACGCTCGGGTACGCGCCCGCCGATCAGTACGGCCGCCGACTCGCCCACGCGCCGGGCGCGCACGGCTCCGATCACCCGGGCGCCCTCCGGCAGCCGTTCGACCGCCGACGGCGGCAGCGTGGCCAGCAGGCCGTGGTCCTCTCCCCCGGTCAACACCCAGGCCCGCGCCAGGTCACGCGCGGCCACGGCGTCGGGGCGAAGCAAGCCGGCGACCGGCGCCAACGCGGCGAGGTCATGCGTCAGCCCGGCCTCCGGGTCGCCGTCCGGGTCGGCGATCTCGACGACGACGCCGCTGGCCCGGGCGATCCGGTCCGCGTCGCGCAGCAGCCCGTCGGAGACGTCCATCATGGCGGTGGCTCCGGCGTCGGCGAGCGCGGGTCCAGCCGCCAGGGGAGGCTCCGGCGCCCGGTAGATGCGCAGGCATTGCGCGGCGGCCGCGGCACCGTCGTCGTTGATCGTCACACCGTCTCCGCCCGCGTCGCCCCGCGCACCGGCGTGGGCGCCAGCGACGGCGTCATCCCACCCGTCCGAGCGGCCATCCAGACCGGCCTGCAGCAGTGCGAGCCCGGCCGCCGAGCGTCCCAGCGTGCCGCAGTGGACGACGATGTCGCCGGGACGCGCGCCCGAGCGCCGCACCGGGCGGCGGCCATCCAGGTCGCCGTGGACGGTGACGGCGATGACCACCCGATCCCCGACACTCAGATCACCGCCGACCACGCCCGCGTCCGTGCCCGCACATGCGTCGGCGAAGCCGCGAGCCAGGTCCTGCACCCAGGCGACCGAGGTGGTGCGCGGCAGCACCAGGCTGACCACCAGCGCCGTCGGGCGCGCCCCCATGGCGGCGATGTCGGCGAGGTTCTGGGCGGCGGCGCGGGCCCCGACGTCGCGGGCGGTGGACCAGTCGGTGCGGAAGTGCTCGCCCTGGACGAGCACGTCGGTACTCACGCAGTAACGCCCGTCCGGGGCGGCGACCACGGCGCTGTCGTCCCCACTGGGCACCAGCACGCGGGCCGCCTGCGGCAGCAGCGGGGTGAAGGCGGCCAGCAGCGCCTCCTCCCCCAGGTCGGCGACGGTGGTTGCGGCACCACTGCCGGCAACGGAGTCGACGGCGGCAGCACCATCGGAATCGACGGTTTCGGCGCCGCGGCCGGCCGGGGGCGTCCCGACGTCGTCGGCCTCAGCGGTTGACATCTCTGGGGCGCTCGAGCGCCAGCTCGATCAGCTCGGTGACCAGGTCGCGGTAGGCCAGCCCGGATACCTGCCACATGTAGGGGTACATGGAGAAGGGCGTGAAGCCGGGCATGGTGTTGACCTCGTTGACGATCGCCTCGCCGTCCGGGGTGAGGAAGAAGTCGACGCGGGTCAGGCCCTCCCCGCCGATGGCGATGAAGGCCTCCGCGGCCCGGCGCATGAGCAGTTCGCGTTCGGCCGGGGCGATGTGGGCGGGGCAGACCATGGCGACGGCGTCGTGGGCCAGGTACTTGGTCTCGTAGTCGTAGAACTCGCCGGCGCCGTTTGCGGCGTCCATGACGATCTCGCCGGGCTCGGCCACGCGCGGGGCGGCGTCGCCGTGTCCGGCGAGCACCGCCACCTCGATCTCGCGGCCGACGACGCCGGACTCGACCAGCACCTTCGGATCCACCTCGCGGGCAGCCTCAATGGCCGCGTCCAGGTCGGAAAGATCCTCGACCCGGCTGATGCCCAGGGAGGAGCCGGCGCGGGCGGGCTTGACGAACAGGGGGCGGGCCAGGTCGGCGCACTGGGCGAGGATGGCGGCCTTGTCACGGCGCCAACGGTGCGGCTCGACGAGCACATGCGGGGCGGTGGGAATGCCGGCGGCCTGCAGCAGCACCTTGGTGACCTGCTTGTCCATGCCGGCGGCGGAGGCGAGCACGCCGCAGCCTACGTAGGGCAGGCCCAGCATCTCCAGCATCCCTTGGATGGTGCCGTCCTCGCCGTAGGGCCCGTGCAGCAGCGGCAGGACGACGTCGACGGTGCCGAGAACCTCGGGGCCGGCGGGGGTGATCGCGGTCAGATTCCCGCCCCCCAGCCGCATGGCCAGTTCGCCGCGACCGAGCCCGTCGGTGGTGATTTCCACCGGGGGACGGGCGTCGTCCAGGCGCAGGGCGTCGGGATCGTCGTCCACCAGCACCCACTGGCCCTGACGGGTGATGCCGATGGGCACGACGTCATAGCGGTCCCGGTCAATGGCGTCCAGCACGCCGGCGGCGGTGGCACAGGAAATGGTGTGCTCGCCGCTGCGGCCCCCGAAGACGACAGCGACCCTGGGCTTGTGCGGCCGCGTGGCGGCCGGGGTCTGCGTTGAGGCGGCCGGGGCCGACGAGGTGAAGAGGCTGGAATCCGTGCTTGCGCCGGTGCTTACTGCGTTTGAGGCATGAGGGGCCGACATGGTGGCAACGCTACCGCTACCCGGGCGGATCGAGTATCAAGTCACCGCTCGGCGTCGGGCGCGCCGTCGGCCAGTACCGAAATATCTGTTCCTATGCACCACCAGCCCCTCCCCCGTATGATTGACGTCACACGCGTGGTTCACTCAAGGTCAGGAGCCGTCATGACACGCCCAAGCCCACTCCCCCGCACACTCGTCCCCGCCCTGGCCCTGCTGCTGACCGGCACACTCACACTGGGCGCCTGCGGCTCGGGCTCCGGCGGCGGCGCCGCATCCGAGGAGGCGTCTGCGCCGGCCACATCCGCCGAGTCTGCCGACAGCACTGCCTCCGCCGCGTCCACCGATGACGCCTCGGCACCGGAGCCCTCCGGTGCCTCGCAGGCACCCACCAGCACCGGCTCGCTCACCCAGCAGGAGACCAACCCGTCCGGAGCGCCCGCCTGGGGCACCGGCGCCGACGGCCAGGCGGCGTCCGACGGCTCGGCACTGGTCATCTCCGACGTGCGTATCGGCTCCCACGACGATGAGGACTACTCCCGCTTCGTGGTCGAGTTCTCCGGTGAAGGCACGCCGGGCTGGTCGGTACAGTGGACCGATCAGGCTCACACCCAGGGCAAGGGCGACCCCATCACCGTGAAGGGCGACTTCACCCTGGTAGTCATCGGCACCGGCGTGACCATGCCGATCAGCGAGGAGCAGCAGGCCGTGGCCTACACCGAGCCGGTACGCTTCGACTTCGACGCCGTCGGGCGCGACGACGACGAGGGCATTGAGGAGGCCTACCTGGATCTCGCCTTCGAAGACCAGTTCCAGGTGGTGCTCGGCACCGACTCGCAGACCTACCGGATCTTCGCGCTCACCAACCCCACCCGTCTGGTGATCGACGTCGCCGACGATGACACCAACGACGACTGACGGCGGCTCCGTCGCGTCGCCGAGGTGCCGCAACAGCGAGGCCCGATCGGCCGGCTCGTGGTCGGCAATGAGGGCATATAGCACGAGCGTGTTCAGACGCCACTCCCCCGGTTCGCGGCGAACGACGGTTCGTATCTTCGCATCAGGGTTCGTATGTTCTGGTCAGCGATTCGCACCTTCTTGTGACGGTTCGTACGGTGGGGGTACTGTGCTGTCTCCACACTTCTGGGACGGTTGAGTCTCATGACTTCTGGGACGGTTGAGTCTCATGACTTCTGGG